>NZ_PIRM01000003.1 GCF_003049735.1 Campylobacter concisus
GCGGTAGTTCAGTTGGTTAGAATGCCGCCCTGTCACGGCGGAGGTCGCGGGTTCGAGCCCCGTCCGCTGCGCCATCTATTAAACCTTAGGTTAAGGTTGTGTCTCATAGAGCACCCATTATTGAGTGTCAAATTAAATTTTAAGATTATAAGTTCTAAGATAACACTTTAAGATTTATTATTACTATTTAATCTTGCCTCGTTAGCTCAGTTGGTAGAGCATATCACTCTTAATGATGGGGTCGTAGGTTCGAGGCCTACACGGGGCACCATCCATTTTGGCCCATTCGTCTAGCGGTTAGGACACCAGCCTCTCACGTTGGTAACACGAGTTCGAGTCTCGTATGGGTCACCATTTTCCTAATTCTCATTACTTTTCAATTTATTAAACACAATATTTTATTCTAGAAAAATTTCTTAAAAATATATACTTATTTGCTTAGCAAATTGCTACTAAAAACGTAAAAACCATTTTTTATAATGTTGTTTAATTAGTGTGTAGTAAGTGATAAATTTTAGAAGCTAATTTACAATAAGCTAAAAATTTCTATAAATACAATAAAACACATCATATAAATATAATTACAAGCGTTACAAGTTATTTTTTGCTTTGATCTATTGGGTAAAACTCATTAAGTATTTTTAATTTTTAAGCTTATAAATCGTAAAACAGCCTACATTTAGTATTGTTGATTTAATAAAATGGCCAATTCTCTTTATTTATGAGAAAGATGCTTAAAATTTAAACATACCAGCCATGCTCAATACATTAAGGCTTACGATAAATATAGTTCTTTTTATAATATAAAGAGTATTTGGCGGCAATGTAAAAATATTAAAGACTCAATTATAAAGAAAGCTCAATTTAAATAGCAAAAATAAAGCCTACTAATTTTAAGCTCAAATATAAAACTAGCAAACAAGCTATCTTTTTGTATTTAGTTTTTGCCTATCATATCAAGCTTAGCTTTGCAAGCATCTTTATACGGGCTTACAAAATTTGAGTCAGAGCACTCATTTAAATAAGTCCTAGCTAACTTAAACTGCTTTTGTCTTATATAAATTTCACTTATCAAATTTAAAGCGTGTAAGCGGTCTTCTGGTCCAAGTTTCATATTTAGTATAAATTTCGCCTCATCAAGTGCCTCACTTAGGTTATCTGTCTTTAGTGAAGCTTCTGAGTAGTTAAAATTTATCTTTGGCGAAAATGTATTTATTTTGGCTTTTGTTTGTAGCTCAAGAGCTTTTTTAGCATACGTTGTAGCTATGGCGTAGTCATTACTTTTCATCGCATAGTCACTTATGGCTGTATATGCTTCGATAATCTTGAAGTCTTGGCCTCTTAGCTGCTCAATAGCGCTAATGGTTGAGATCGCCTCCGTAAAGCGTTTTAATGCAAGCAATGAGTAAAACCTATCAAAAAGAGATAGTGTTGGATCTGAGTATTCAACTGATGAGCCAAGTGAAAGCGCATCATTTGCAGCAATGATCGCATGCTCGTAGTCTTTATTTTTATATAAAATTTTGCTCAAATTTACCAGCCATTCGACCCTATCTTCTAAATTTTCATCTTTTGCATGAGCTTTCGCGAGCTCAAGTGCATCGTTGTAGCGGGCCGTTCTGTAATAGCAGTTAAAGAGCTTAAATTGCGGCAATGAGATTTTATTTATATCGTAGTTTTCAAGTAAATTTATAACAGCCGTGCAATCATCTTTTATAAAATACTCTTTTGTAAGCTCTAACGCAGCTTCATTTATCAGCTCCATTGCCTTACTTAAATTTCCATCTTTTGCCATGGTTTTGTAAGATAGTGCATCGGAGAATTTACGCTCTTTAATATCCAGCTCAAGCTCGCTTATTAGAGCCTTTTGACTAATATTTGTCCCAGCATATTTTTCAATCAACTCTTTATATCTAGCATGAAGTGCAGTAGCATTTTTATCCTTTTCTTCAAAAAATAACCCATCTTTTGCTTTAGTCACCTCATCGATATAATCACCATATTTAAACTCTGTCTCATATCTATTTAAGTATTCGTATGCTTTTTTCTCATCTTTTGTTTTGGCTAGATTTAGTGCTAAATTTTTTAAAGCAACTTCATAAAAATCTTTCGTTCTATCGCTATTATTTATCAAGATTTCATAAATTTTAGCAGCCACATCAGGCATATCTTTACTTGCAAATGTAGTTGCAAGATTCATCGACTTTGTTGGGTTATTCATAAAAAATTTTTCATTCGCATTTGCGATTTTTAGTATAAATTTCTTTGCTTCATCAAATTTTTCTTTATCGATATTTGCATCAGCTAGGCTTAGTGCTGCTCTACTTGCAAGGTCGATGTCGTTTGTAGAGTAAAGCACTTTTTCATAGTCTTTTAGCGCCTCTTTTTGTCTGCCTATTTTGTAGAGATAATCAGCATAATCAAGCGTTGCAAGTTTCGTAAATTTTGAGTTTGCGTGCTCTTCGTTTAAGATATCAAGCATATATTTTGCATCACTTGCGATGCTATCTTTTAGGTAGGCTCTAGCGATTAGATATAGCACCTCTGGATAGTTCTCATCAGATGGGAATTTTCTAATCCAAGCCCTACCTTCACTTACGATATCTTTTGGCTCGATCTCTTCAAACTCGTTTTTTGTCTCAAAAATTTTATCAAGAGCCCTTAGACGAAATAGCAAAAATTCACTTGAAAAAAGGCTATTTGGATGCCTTTTTATCGCTGTTTGAGTATCTTTTACTACATTTTCATAAGCGCCTTTTTCATAAGCTCTTTTTATACTTATGTAAATATCAATGTCATTACTATCAAGCCCAGCAATAGGAGCTTTATTAAGATCAAGCGCTCCGATACTAGGATTTAGCATATCTTTAAAATCAGGTTTAAAATTTAGCCCAGACTTTCTCTTGCTATTTTCACTGAGCGAAGTATCTATGATTATGCTAAAGTGTTTTGAAATGGTTGTTTTTGGGCTATCTTGTACGTTTTGGCTACTATAAAGCTCAGTTTTTATATTTAGCAGTTTTGACGGTGCTTTTGGCATTATGACGATAAAAAGCTTGCCATCTTGCTTTTTATATTTTATATCCATTAATGGCAGTGTCGTATCTTCAATTTTTGGCAAAATTTCATCATCAAGCATGCAGACATAGCGTTTGGTATCGTAAGCTAAAATTTGCTCCACGCATTCAAATTCTTGCTCATCGCTTAGCTGAAGGACACTATAAGGTTTATCACCATTTGCGCCGCTATTTAGGCTAAGATTAAAAGCGGTTAGATAAAGCGGAAAAAATAAAATAATTAAGAGCTTTTTCATGCCGCAATTATAGTTAAATTTTCTAAAATCCTGAAGCAAAGACAAAATGCTCAATAAATTCTAAAATCGCTCCAGAAAATAAAAAGGAAAATGCTGTTCCAGCTACTGCAATGCCAACAATTACTTTTAGCGCCATCGAGATATTTGTGGTGTAGAGATTTTTATCTTTTACGATCGGCTCTTTTAAAAACATAAAGACGATGAGCTTTAGGTAGTAATAAATTGCAATCGCAGAGTTTATCATGATTATAACGCTAAGTACGATATAGCCAGACTTGATAAGTGATGAAATAAGTATCATTTTGCCCCAAAATACGCTAAAAGGCGGAATGCCAGCAAGAGCGATCATAAAAATTCCCATTATCACAGCGTAGCTTGGTAAAATTTTTATAAGCCCTGAAAATTTCTCAAATGGGTGCTTAAAACGCTTATCCCAGCAGACGACGTCGTCACATCTTGCCACCCAAAGCATAGAAAATGCGCCCAAATTTGCAAACAAAAACATGATCCAGTAAAAAAACAAGGCGACATTTGCCTCGTGAGAATTTACCACAAGCGTGCAAAGAACGACACCAGCGTGAGCTATGGAGCTAAAAGCAAGCATTCTTTTTACATCTTTTTGCACTAGCGCCATGATATTTGCAAGGCTCATCGTAAGCACGGCGATGATGTAGAGCATATCTTTTATCCACAAAATTTGTGAGCCTTCAAGCATCGCAAAAATTCTTAACGCAACGATAAAAGCTGCTACCTTTGGCACGATCGACATATAGCCAGCTAGCGGGGCATTTGAGCCCTCATAAACGTCTGGTATCCATGTGTGAAATGGTATGAGCGAGAGTTTAAAACCAATGGCAGAGGCGATGAAAACGCAGCCTAATAAAATGATCAAATTTTGATTTAGGCTAAGATCTTTTATTATAACGCCGATACGAGCGATGTCTATTGAGTTTGTGGCTAGATAAAACATCGCTATTGCCATTGCAAAAAAGCCAGCCGAGAGCGAGCCCATCGCAAAGTATTTAATGGCAGCTTCTACGCTTTTTGCCTTGTTGTGAAGAGCTATTAGCGTGTAGAGACAAAGTGAGCTGATCTCAAGGCCTAAAAAGATGATGAGTAGGTTGTTTGAGCTCACCATAAATAAAAATCCAGCTATCATAAACAAAAATAGAGCGTAATACTCATAAATTTTGTACTCAAAATACTCTTTTGTGCTAAGTGCGAGCGGGATAAAAAGTGCTGAGGCGATTAAGATAATGACTTGAGAAATAACCGAAACGCCATCGACTAAAAGCATATCCCAAAAGCTAAGGCTAAGACCGTTAAAATCAAGTATTAGGCCCAAATTTACGAATATTGCGATGATACAAAATACGCAGTAGAAATTTCTCGAAAGGTCTTTTTTTATAGTGCCAACGATTAAGATAAAAAGCGCAAAGATTATCATACTAAGCATCGGAGCAACTGAAGATAAAGAAATTTCTTTTAGATCCAAAAAAGCTATTTCGTTCATAGTTTGCTCCCGCCATTTAAAGATAAAATTTTATCCTTTGTGTCGCTATTTACGGCTCTAGTTTGCATTTTGCTTATGATATTTTGCACGCTTGGCTCAAGCGGCTTTAGTATCAAATTTGGTGCGATACCAAGGGTGATGATGAGTAAGCAAAGTGGCACAAGAGCGGCTAACTCTTTAAAATTTAGATCTTTTAGGCTTAAATTTTTCTCCTTGCACTCACCAAAAAACACCCTTTTATAAAGCACTAGCATATAAATAGCGCCCACAATGATACTAAAGCCACCAAGTAGCGCAAAGAGTTTATTTAGCTTAAAGATGCCAAGAAGGCTCAAAAACTCGCCTACAAAGCCGATCGTTAGCGGCAGGCCGATACTTGCAAGCGTTGCTATAAAAAATATAAGCGCATACTTTGGCATCACCTTGGCAAGGCCGCCAAATTCGCAAATTTCTTTTGTGTGAGCTCTCTCATATATGACGCCAACTAGTAAAAATAGCGCGCCGCTTACGATAGCGTGGCTTATCATCAAAAATATTGAGCCACCAAGGCCTATTAAATTTAGTGAAAAGATGCCTATCATGATAACGCCCATGTGTGAAATGGAGCTATAAGCGATCACTTGTTTCATGTCGCTTTGTGCGTAGGCAACGAGAGCTGCGTAGATGATCATTATGATAGCTATGACGCAGACAAAGCCGCTTAAAAGCAGGCTCGCATCTGGAAAAAGTGGAAGTGAAAATCTCACAAAGCCGTAAGTGCCCATCTTTAAAAGCACGCTAGCAAGCAACACCGAGCCGATAGTCGGAGCCTGTCCGTGCGCGTAAGGTAGCCACGTGTGAAATGGAAATAGCGGAGTTTTCACACCAAAGGCGAAGAAAAACGCTAAAAATAGCCAAATTTGAGCGCTTTGCCCGATACCAAGCTTGTACCAGTCAAGCAAGCTAAAGCTAAAGGCACCACTTTTTTGGTAGTACAAATAGCCAATAAAGATGATCGCTACTAGCATAAAGACAGAGCCTAAAAATGTATAGATGAAAAATTTAATCGCAGCGTAAATTCTATTTTTACTGCCAAATGCGCCGATGATATAAAGTAGCGGTATGAGGCTAAGCTCCCAAAAGCTATAAAACAAGATCATATCAAGCGCGCTAAAGACGCCCATCATCGTGCTCTCTAAAAATAGCACGCTAATAATTAGATGTTTTAAATTTCCATCATCGCTAAGTGCGGCGATAGAGATGAAGCTCATAAATGCACTAAGTACGATAAGTGCTAGCGAAATGGTGTCGATGCCGACAAAATAGCTGATATTTAGGCTTGGTATGAGCGAGACTTGATGCGTTAAAACAAAGTCATAACCATGAAAATCGATATTTATGCAGATAAAAATGGCTAGCAAAAGCTCGATCAGCGCGATGCTTGCTCCATAAAATTTTATGCTTTTATTTTCTATCAAAAAGCCAAGTATTGCGCTTATTGCTGGGAAAAATATGATGACACTTAGCATTATTTGGCTCCGTTTAATAAAAATATAAAGCTTAAAAGCAAGGCAAATCCTGCGACCATAAATCTAAGCATGATGCTTAAGTCGCCACTTTGCATTTTGTTTGCTAAAAATGCAAATTTATTTAATGCTATTGCGACTAGATCGACACTACGATCGATTATCATCTCATCAATCTTTTTACAAATTTGTGAAATTAACGTATAGCCATTTATGAAAAATTTCTCATAAAATTTTGGGATAAAGTAGGCATTTTGTAAAATTTTATAAATTCTGCTCTCACAAATGCTCTCTTTAAAAATTTCTCTTTTATAGGCAAATACTGCAAAGCCAGTACTTGCTAGCACTAGGCTAAGTGTTAAAACGAGCAAGAAAATTTCACTACCGTGAGATAAATTTAGTGGAAAATCTTTTAAACTTTTTTCTAAAAACTCACTAAAGTTGCTCCAAAAAAAGCCACTTATGACTGAGAGAATTCCAAGTACGCCCATGCCAGCTAGCATATAGTTTTTAGCTTCATGCACGTGTTTCTCGCTCTTTGGCTTTGTAAAAAAGACGAGCATAACGAGCCTAAAGCTATAAAATGCTGTAAGCACAGCACCAAAGAGCAAAATAATCCATAAAAATTTATTTTCACTAAAAGCAACCTCTAAAATTTTATCCTTTGAAAAAAAACCAGCAAATGGGTAAAATCCAGCCAGCGCGCAGCTTGCGATGATAGAAAGTAGTGCAGTTGGCTTCATAAATTTATAAAGTCTGCCCATTTTTTTGATATTTAGCTCGTCATTCATCGCGTGCATAACGTTTCCAGCGCACAAAAATAGCAGCGACTTGAAAAATGCGTGCGTGACAAGGTGAAAAAGTGCGATCTTGTAAGCGCCTAGGCCAGCCGCTACAAACATATAGCCAAGCTGCGAAAGCGTCGAGTAAGCGACTATCTTTTTAAGATCGTTATGCACTAGTGCGATGCTAGCGGCAAATATCGCTACAAATGCGCCAAGGAAGGCGATAAAGTGCGATACTTCAGGCACATTTGCAAAGATGAAATTTGCGCGTATGACTAGATAGACGCCAGCTGTTACCATGGTCGCAGCGTGGATGAGTGCAGAAACCGGCGTTGGTCCCTCCATGGCGTTTGCAAGCCAAGTGTGAAATGGGAACTGCGCGCTTTTACCCATGGCGCCTATGAAAAGAAGTGTGGCAATGATGCCTAAATTTAGCCCAGAAAGGTCGCTTCTAGCGCTAAAAACCTCGCTAAATTTAAGCGAGCCAAAGCTATAAAATATATAAAAAATGCCAACAAGCATGGCAAGATCAGCCACCCTGTTCATCACGAAAGCCTCGTTTGCAGCGACGTTTGCGCTAGGCCTTTTATACCAAAAGCCAATGAGTAGCCAAGAGCAAAGCCCAACGCCCTCCCAGCCGATAAATAGCCCTATGAAGTTATCGCTTGATACAAGGACGTTCATGCAAAAGACAAAGAGCCCAAGGTAGCTAAAAAAGCGGTTAAAGCTCGCGTCATCTCTCATGTAGCCAATGGAATAGATATGCACGATGCTAGCCACCACGCCCACGGTGCTAAGCATCACGAGGCTGATCGCATCAAGGTAGAAGCTAAAGCTAAGATCAAGCGAGCCTAAGCTTATAAACTCTTTTAGGGTTAAATTTAGTGGCTCATCTACGCTAAGACTGGCCGTTAGCATGAGTGAAGCTGTGGCGCTAACGATCATGAGAAGCGAGCAGAAAAGACCGATAAATAAATTCTTACTACTATGCGAAAAGATACCAGCTATAATGAAGCTAAGAAGCGGGAAAAATAGTGAAATGCAAAATAAAGTCATCTCTTAGCCTTTCATATTTGTCATCGACTCTAAACTGATGCTGCCAGTCTTTTTATACCAAAGTACGAGTAGCCCTAGTCCCACGGCGACCTCGCTAGCTGCGATGGCTACTATAAAAAATGCGATGATCTGCCCAGTTAGGTCAAAGTAGTATTTTGAGATGGCAGCGAGTGCTATGTTTGCTGAGTTTAGTAAAATTTCACTTGAGAAAAATAGCATTATCAAATTTCTTCTTCTCATTATGCCAACTAGCCCTATGACAAAGACCAGACTTGCTAGGATGAGATAGTGAATAAGGCCTATCATAGCATCTCCTCAAATTTGCTTTGCGCGTCTAGGTCTTTATGTATCAAGATGATGCCAGCAACCATTGCCACAAGAAGCATTACGGCACACATCTCAAAAGCGATCAAATATCTACTAAAAAGTAAAATTCCAATAGCCTCGATATTGCCAAGCTCGCTAGCAATGGGACTTAATCCATCAAATTTTGCACCATAAATAGGAGCTAAAAATATAAATATCAAAAGAAGTGCTATGAAACTACTTAAAAGATAGATAGTGATCTTTGCTTTTTTGCTACTTTTTGGCTCACACTCTTTACTGCTATCAAAAAACATCATCGCAAATGCGTATAAAACGACCACCGCGCCTGTATAGACGACGATTTGCACCACGCCTAAAAACTCAGCCCCAAGTAAGAAAAATATAGCCGAGATAAAGACCATGCCAGCAGCTAGCGCAGAGACTGCATTTAGTGCGTTTTTACAAAATACGCTAAAAGAAAAACTAACTAAAACCAAGGCGCTAAAAAGATAAAATGCAAAGCTCTCATACATCTTTTGCCCTTTTAAAATTTATACTACTCATCACTTTTTGTCTCATTTTCATTTTCGTTTATAAATGCATTTGACGTCTTTTTGATTAAGCTATCAGCATTTTTAGGAAGTGCGCCATAGCCTTCAAACTCACTTTGATCTTTTAAAAATTTATCCTTTGTCAAAAATTCATCTTTTGTGCCAAATATAATCCTGCTCTCACTTGCGACTTCGTACTCTTGCCCGCAGACTATCGCAAGCTCAGGGCAAACATCAGCGCAAAATCCACAATACACGCATCTACTTAAATTTATCGAGTAGCTTGCGACCTTTTTGCGGCCATCTTCGCCAAGTGAAGTTTTCATCGAAATGCAGTTGCTAACGCAAATTTTCTCACATAGCCCGCATCCAATGCAACGTTCATTTTCACTTTCAACAAATTTTAAAAGCTTATGAATGCCCCTATATCTAGCGTTTAGCTGCATCTTTTGCATAGGATATTTTAAAGTATGCGACTTGCTAAAGAGCATCTGCTTTATCGTGACTTTTAGTCCGATCAAAAGATCAGGCTTAAATGTGGCAGCGATGAAGTGCTTAAATTTATCAAACGCGCTCTTTGGCTTTAACTTTTCATCTATTAAAATATATTTTTTCTCACTCATTTTTCGCCTTAGATTAGTAGCATAAAGCCAGTGACTACGATATTTAAAATTCCAAGCGGAAGCAAAATTTTCCAGCAAAATGCACTTAACTGATCAACTCTTAAATGTGCCCATGAAGCCCTTACCCAAAGAAAAAAGAAAAAGACAATGCTTGATTTTAAGATGATCATCAAAGCACCTGGGATAAATAAAAATTCGTTAAATCCACCTAAAAATAAAATCGTAATGATGATGCTAGCAGCGATCATATTTGTGTATTCGCCGATAAAAAACATCGCCCATCTCATGCCACTATACTCGGTGCCATATCCTGCTACTATTTCTGTTTCGTTTTCTGTTAAGCAAAATGGCGTTCTATTGCACTCCACAAAGCTTGCTATTAAAAAGAGTAAAAAGGCAAGGGGCTGCTTGAATATAAGCCAGCCAAAAATTCCTTTTTGATAGTTGTTTATATCCACAAGTGAGAGTGAGCTAGTTACCATTACGACGCTTAAAAGAGCCATGCCAGCGATTATTTCGAAACTAAGAAGTGAGACTACTGCGCGAGCTGCGCTAATTAGTGCAAATTTATTATAGCTTGCAAGACCTGCTGCAAGTGGAGAAAAAACGCAAACCGAAGCAACACCAGCGATGTATAAAATACCAACATTTATATCTGAGAGAACCGGACGTAATGTATGTCCAAAAATTTCAAACTCAGGCAAAAATGGTACAGGTGCAAGCGCTGCAAATGCGGCGATGGCTGATATTAGTGGAGCTATTAAAAAGATAAATTTATTCGTATTTGCTGGCACGATGTCCTCTTTTGTAAAGAGTTTTATCATGTCAGCTACTATCTGTAAAATTCCAGCTGGCCCTACCATATCAGGCCCTACGCGGCGCTGCATGTAAGCTAGTACCTTTCTCTCAGCATAAGTTGCAAGCCCTGCAAGGCTTGCCATGACGGCTAAGATGACCACGGCTTTAACAATAGTGCTTAGCACAAAAAATAGTGCTTCACTCATCTTTTACCTTTATGATTTTAACTACGGCGTAGCTTTTACCATTAAATATAACGCCCACATTAAGCTTATCGTCATAATCACCTAAATACGCAGCGACTCCGCCAAGCTCGCTATCAAGCTCCACACAAATGGCAAGCTTTCGCCTATCTTTTTCTAAAACAATCGCTTCATTTTGTGAAATTTCAAATTTAGCCATAAATTCGCTACTTGCATAAAGCTTCGCTCTTTTGGCTGTTTGTGTGGCGTAGTTTGCAAAAAATGATGGCAAATTTATAGGATTTGCAAGACTTATAAGTGCCTCGTCATCTTTTAAATTTATGCTCTTGCTATCTTTTAAAAGTGGCTCTATATCATCATTTGGCGTGAAATTTGAAATTTCTAGTTTATAACCTCTGTGACTTGTGCCGTCATTTGCATAAAAATTTTCTAAATCATCAAATTTAATGCCTTTGTAACCCTTTTCTTTTGGTAAATTTGGCGTGTAATCAATCGTATTTTTAGCCATTAGTCCAAGCGCGTTTGCGATATCGTTTAGAAAATAACCTTTGTGCGGTATTGCCACATTTGTTGGCACTAGGGCGTTATTTATGCTTGTAAATGTTCCTTCTTGCTGATTTAGCGCGCTAGCATCGATGTCACCTTCAAAAATGCTAAATTTATAATCACCATTTTCGTTATAGCCAAGCGTCTTGCCAAGCTTTTTCTCGCTTGTAAGAGTGCAAATTTTAGCAACGCCAAGTGAGTTTGTGCGTGGTGGTATTAGCATCACACGAAATGGCGTAGCTCTTGCGATCACTCCAGTAAGTGCGGCTAGTAAATTCGCATTTTCATCTGTGTAAAAATCGCTTCCTAAAATGAGCGTAAATTTGCTTTTGCCCTCGCTTAAAGCTGGTATATCTAAGCCAAAATTTTCATCAAAATTTGCTAGTTTTGATGTAAGTGTGCTAGGTAAATTTTCACCCCAGTTTTTAAGTATAAAAAGTAAAATTTGCTCTAATTTTCCAGCCTCATGCATCACGCAAGCGAAATTCTTTGAAAATTTCTTCACGACCTCATCGGCTATGTGATGAAAGTAAATTCCAGCTGCTTTATTCATTTTTAAAGCGTTATTTAACTTAAAGCTTGTCACTGGGCTTTCGTGTCTTAAGAAACTGCCAGCACTGATGATAAAATCGCTATTTTTAATATCTGTATAGTCTGCGTTATATGAGCTAAGCCCACTAAATTCGCTAAATTTATTTAAAAATTTTTGATAATTTAGCGCCTCATTGTTTATTAGATTTAGATCAAATTTCTCTCTTAAACACTCTAAAATAAGGGCTTCTTCGTTCGTGATGAAGCTATTAAATTTTATATTTTTGATCGCACCATTTTTAATATTTAAAACAATCTCTTCAAATTTTTCTTCATTTTTACAGGCAAGCTCGTTGTGAAAGTCATAGCCAAACCTAGCTGCTCCACTTACCTCACCAAATGTAAAATCATTGCTGACGCGGTAAATTTGCTTACTTCTATCGCTAGTACTCTTTTCTTTTACATCATAGTAAATTAGCTCGCAGTCGCTTTGATGTGGATTTGCTGCTGGGATAGGGTTTAGCTCCCAGATATTTGTGCTATATTGAAAATGCGAACTAATAAGTGCTCCAGTAGGACAAACGCTGATACACTCGCCGCAAAATGAGCAGTCAAGACTCTCGCCCACGCTTGGACCTATTAAGCTTTTTTGCATCTTGCTAAAAACAGCATAGGCATCTTTTGACATACTCTCTTTTAGCTCTTTTGGCACCTCAACGCCTCTTGGTACGGTCTTTAGTGCACTCTCACCGATCCTATCTTTGCAAACAGTGACACATCTTTCGCAGACTATGCAAAGAGCTGGATCGTAGTTGATTAGCCCCCATTTTTTATGTGGTTTGTGTGTGTCAGCGATGGCAAATTTTTGCTCATTTACTTTTAGATGTGTGGTTAAATTTTGTAGTTCACATTCGCCGCTTTTGTCACAAACGCCACATTGAATCGGATGATTTACGCAATAAGTCTGCATGATCGCATTTCGCTCGGCAGCGATTTCTGGTGTGTTTGTATAAATTTGCATATCCTCTTTTGCTTTGGCGTTGCAGCTATAAACTACTTTGCCGTTTGCCTCAACCATGCAAAGCCTACAAGCAAGAGTTGGTGAGCAACCGCTAAGATAGCAAAGAGCTGGGATATAAATTCCATTTGCTCTTGCAATATTTAGGATGCTCTCGCCTTCATCTGCCTCTAAAATTTGATCATTTATGCTTATTTTCATTTACTAACTACTACTTGTTTAAATGCGTATCCATCAAACTCTTTTGCGCCAAATATCGCAACTGTGCCTTTTAGCGAATGGTCTAGTTTAAATTTTGCCGTCACGCTAAAATCTTTTGCTTTAAGCTCTAGCATATCGCCATCTTTTGCCTTTGCTACGATACCAAACTGCACGCCGCCCACGATCTCATCGCTTGCGTTTTTGTTTAGATAAACGACTGCTCCGTCAAAATTTTCAAGCTCTTTTAGCTCGTCTATTTTGTGGTAATCATTAAATTCTTTCTTGCAACCACCAGCCAAAACGACATTTTTGCCTAAAATTTCAAGTAACCAAAAGATCGCATCTTTATCTGGATGAGTAAAAAATGAATCATCAACAACGATGTTTTTAACATCCTTTATCCACTCGCCTAGCTCTTCAAATTCCTCTTCGCCAACATTGCACTCGCCACTTATCAGTCCATCATCAAGCTCGCTAAAAAACTTATCGCAAGATAAATTTGCGTATTTGCAAAGAAGAGCTAAGACATAGCTTATTGAGCCTATTTCGCAGCGGATTAAATTTTCGCCACCAAGCTCGCTATCTTCGATGCAAGAGATATATTTAAACTCGTGCTCTTTTATCTTTTTTGCTAAATTTTTATCGCTCAAGCTTAGTAAATTTGCGATGCTTAAGCTTTTGCCTGCTATTAAATCATTAAATTTCATATCTTGCCCTTTTTTATGGTTAATACCCAATCAACTTGGTTAAATTTAAGCGAGTTCATCACTTCGCAGTTTAGATTATAGGCTAAATTTACAGCCTTTGCCACGCCGCTAAAATCGCCTATCTCAAATAAAAATATAATCACTTCGCCAGCCTCGCTAGCCTTTATCTGTTGTCCAAGAGCGCTCAAAAACTCACTCTTTAAGTGCCTAAGATCGACCCTTCTCATCTATCGACCTCGCCTAAGATGATATTTGTGCTACCAATTATCGTAGCGACGTCAGCGACGTACTGACCTACTAATAAATCTTCATAAATAGCGCAGTGCCAAAAGCTTGGCGTGCGAATTTTTAGGCGATATGGGCTTGCGCTGCCGTCTGAGTTTATATAAATTCCAAGCTCTCCCTTTGGCGACTCGCTAGCAAAGTAAATTTCACCTTTTGGAGGCTTTAGCCCTTGGGTTATTAGCACAAAATGCTGCATTAGTGAGTAGTTTTGGCTCATTATCTGCTCTTTTGAAGCGCTCACGTAATCTGGCGCATCGGCGATGATAGCGGGGCTGCTTGTTTGATACTTGCTAACGCACTGCTTTAAAATTTTCACGCACTCACGCATCTCTTTCATGTAAAGCAGATACCTTGCGTAGCAGTCGCCGTGTGTCGCATAAGGCACGTCAAATTCTAGCTCATCATAGATGAGATATGGCTCTTCTTTTCTTATATCACGCGCCACACCGCTTGCTCTTAGCATGACGCCAGAGCAGCCGCTACTAAGGGCTAGCTCTTTACTGACTACGCCCACGTCAATAAGCCTTGCTTGCCAAATTCTATTTTCACTTAGTAGATCTTCGTAAAGCGTGATGTCGCTTGGAAATTTCTCGCAAAATTTAAGCAGCTCCTCGCACCAGCCATCAGGCAGATCAAGCGGCATGCCACCGATCCTTATGGAGCTATGAGTTAGCCTTGCGCCGCAGTATTTTTCTATGAGATCAAGGACATATTCGCGCTCTCTAAATGCGTATAAAAAGACGCTCATTACCCCAACATCAAGGGCATGCGTAGCTAAAAATAAAAGGTGCGAGCTGATGCGGTTTAGCTCTAAAAGCATCACTCTAATGATCTGCGCACGGCGAGGCACTTCGATACCGCAAAGTTTCTCCACAGCCGCACAAAATGCGTAGTTATTGGCACTCGATGCTATGTAATCAACCCTGTCAGTTACTGGGATAAATTCCTGATAGGTCATATTTTCAGCCATTTTTTCAACGCCTCGGTGCATGAAGCCAACCTCTGGTATGGCGTGCACGACCTTTTCGCCATCAAGCTCAAGCACAAGCTTTAACTGACCATGAGCGCTTGGGTGCTGTGGGCCAAAATTTAGTATCATCTTGCCGTCATTTTGCTCAAATTCTAAATTTTCAAAAAATGGTTTTAAGCGGTTTGGTGACTGACTCAAGGTCTTTCCTTTACTATCTGGCTCTGGCTAAATTTAGCCTTTTTGACAAATTTTACTCCGCCATCTTCTTGATACTCGTACTCTTCGCTAAATACTCTTGAAAATCCAAAGGTATTTTTCTCTTCAATATAAGCTGGATCGCGGTTTTCTTCGCCAATTTGCTCTCTAAACTCACTTCCAAAAATTTTATCCACCTCGTACCATTTAGCAGCCTCGTCGCCAGTTAGCGGATAGCTCTTTAAGAGCGGGTGTGAGTGCCAGTCATCAGGCATGATGAGGCGCTTTAAATTTGGATGATCTTTAATGAGAACGCCACTTAGATCATACATTTCGCGCTCAGCCCAGTTTGCGCTTTTGTAAAGCCCACAAACGCTTTTTAACATTTCATCCTTTTTTACAAAGCATTTTACACGAGCGCGTCTATTTTTACTAATGCTAAGAAGCTGATAAAAGACCTCATATCCGCCTTTTACACTTATAAAATCAAGTGCTGCAAGCTCACTAAGCTGTTCGTAACCAAAAGATTTTAATACTTCAAGAGCTTTAAAATTTTCACTAGAATTTACATAAATTACAAGCTGATCAAACTCCACGTAGCTAGATAAAATTTCTACTCCGCTTTGTCCTAAGATAGCTAGCTCTTCATCAAATTTAGAATCTTTTACTTCATCTTTTGAAGTCTGCTTTTCTATGTAAAATTTTTCTTTGTAATACTGCTTTTTTTGTAGATCGTTTTTTGGCTTATACTCTCTCATATCTCAAGCTTCCTTGGCTTTTGCGCCCTAAATGCACTTTGTTTTCTTATCTTTTTTTGAAGCATCATAAGTGCATATTGAAGCGTCTCTGGACGCGGGGCACAGCCTGGGATGTAGATATCAACTGGTATTATCCTATCCACGCCTTGAACGGTAGAATAGGTGTTAAACATGCCACCAGTGTTCGCACAGCTACCCATTGAGATGACCCATTTTGGCTCAGGCATCTGATCATAAAGACGCCTTGTAAATTCAGCGTGTTTTTTAGTTAGCGTGCCAGCTATGATCATCACCTCTGAGTGTCTTGGGCTAGCCCTAAAAATGGTGCCAAATCTATCAAAGTCATATCTACTAGCGCCACTTGCCATCATCTCTATCGCACAGCAAGCGAGCCCGTAGCTAAGTGCCCAAAGCGAGTTGCTCCTACCCCACTGAACGAGCTTATCAACGGTTGTTAAAACGACTGGCAAGCCACCATTTGCAGCGTAATTTATCTGATGCTTTGCCATTTAAAGACTCCTTTTTGCCAAGCATAAGCAAAGCCGATAAGTAAAATCGCCACAAAAAGTAACATTTCGATTAGTCCAAAAATTCCAAGTAGCCTAAAATCCACCGCCCACGGATACATAAAGATGACTTCAACATCAAACAAAATAAATAAAATTCCATAAAAAAAGTAGTGGATATTTATCTTATTTGGCTGTTTTACGGTGGTTGGACCACACTCATAAAAGCCAAGTTTTAAGCGCTCGGTATTGCGGTTAGCTAGTTTTTTGCTTATTTTTGAAGATAAGAATGTTATTAAACAAAATGAACAAGTCGCTAGTAAAAGTATGATAAATGCCCCAAAATAGGTACTTTCAAGCTCTGAATGTGACATACTTTGCCTTTTTTAATTTTTAAGATTCTACTAAATTTAAATTTATTTGAGCTTGAAACGGCTTAAGAGTAGGGTGAGTATTGTGCTTTTGTGTAAAAATTACTCCTATTTTATCTTCTCAACTGCATCTTTTGCAGCACTTATTCGCTCGCTCTCGTCTAGCTCACGCACAAAGCCATCTTTTACCAAGATGATCCTAGTTGCTACATCAAAATAGCTATCATCGTGGCTAACAGCGATTATACTTATGCCCTTACTTTGCAAAAATGGCAAAATTTCTTTATAAAATTTTCGCTTAAAGAGCGGATCTTGATCTGCTGCCCATTCATCTAGGATAAGGATAGAGCGGTGCTCTAAGATGGCTATTAAAAGACTTAGACGCTTTCGCTGACCGGTTGAGAGTTGCGTGGTACTAAGCTTATTATCTATGACACTTACTTTTTTGTCGATCTCAAGCAAGGCTAAAAGCTCGTCTATTTCGTTTTGGCTAGCAAAGCCATTATGAGAGAGCGTTTGCGAAAATAGATAAAAATCGGCAAAAATAGCGCTAATCTTTGCCTGGTAGCTTTGTAAATTTCTTTCATCTATCTTTGTGCTATCAAGGTAAATATTGCCACTACTTGGGCGCATTAGCCCGCAAAGTAAATTTATAAGCGTACTTTTGCCGCTACCATTTTTACCGATGATAAATGTTATCTCGCCGCGTTTGATCTCTAAATTTACGTCTTTTAGGCTAAATTTGCCGTGAGTGTAGTTGAAATTTATATCTTTTAGTTTTATGCTTTGCCAATTATCGCTTAGGCTATCGTCAAATTTAAAGTCTTCCTTAAAATTATTTAGATTTAAACTCATGATCTTCTCTAAGCTCACCTTTGCACTAAGTGCGGCTGGTATGGAGCCAACCATGCTCATAAATGAGCCTCTTAAAAATAGTATCGTAAGACTTATACTAAGTGCTGTTTGCAGGCTCGCCCAGTCAAATGCACGCACAAAAATACACAAAGTCCAACTGAGCCAAGCAGCATAATATTTGTAAAATTATCGCTTAATGAGTGATAAATATCGGCCTTTACCATATTTTGACGTTTTTTATCGCCTGTAAAATTTAACTCATCAAAGCAGACACTTGCCCTTGCTCTATTTAAACTAAGCTCTCTATGCCCCTCTACGATATCGTCGTAGTGCTTTTGCAATGCGTCATCTTGAACTCTAGAATGCTTAAAATAAAGATGAATTTTTTTCATAAAAAGCGTATTTATAAAAAGAGTCGCACCGATCCAAACGGATAAAAAGATAAAAATTTTTGGAGCTATTACACAAAGATAGATGCTGGCGCAGACGATAAAAACTAAGCTTTGTATAAAGCCAGTAGCGCTCATAAAAGCAAATGTGATCGTTTTTATGTCATTGTTTAGGCTAGCTATGATCTTTGCTTTGCCGATCTCGTTTATCACGCTATTTGTCGTATCTAAAATTTGCTTTACACTTTGATATCTTAGCTCGTAGATAAATTTATGTCCAAAATTTGTAAGCGATATATTTGCTACGATGGCGCTTACAAAAAATAAGAGCAAAACCACTATAAATTTAACCACTATAAAGGTGTCAAATTCTTTTAAGCTTACAAGCTCATTATTTATAAATGAAAGAGTCCAGACGCCAAGCCCGCTAAATACGAGTGTTAATAACACTATTTTAGAAATTTGGTAGATGTTTTTTTTAATTAAATTTGCAAGCATTACATCGCAGCTCGTGGCTGAATGATATTTGGCTCATACTTTTGTTCAGTATTTTCGCTCATTATGCGAAGCACCTTACTTCGTTTTATCTTAGCGTCATCTTTAAATATCGCACGTACTTTGTCCATACCAGCGTAAAAATCACGCATAAGCACGATGCAGATATATTTGCCAAAAAATGTCGGCTTAATAATGCCATTTTCTTCATATACCGCATTTACAAGCTTAAGTAAGCTAAGCTCCATAAATAAGGCTTTATTGATGTTTGTGTTATTTTCATCGTTATATCTTTTAATATCAACTCCACCATCAAAAAGCCTTGTTAAAAACGTGTATTTAAGTCTCTCTTTCTTGCTAAAACCACATTTTGCTATGACTGGGCTTTGCCTATTTTTTATCCTTTTGCCGTATTCAAGTAGATTAAACGCGTTTATTACAAGCTCACCGTTAAGAAAGCTAAATGCTCCGCTACCAACGCCAAGATACTCTAAATTTGAACCAACATATTCGTCACGAAGGTCGGCACTTTTTTCGTTTGAAAATGCCCAGGCGTTGCTTTGTTTGTAGTTACTTTTGCTAAATTCTTCAGTGATTATCTCATAAAATTCACGCTCGTTATCTACGTTTGAAACACCAAGTGAGCGAGCTATATTCTCTCTTGTTAGCTCTGATTTCATAAGTGGATAGAAGGTGATTTGTTGTGGAAAGATGGATTTTGCAGTATTTATGTCGTTTATGAGCTGCTCTTTCGTTTGATTTGGCAGGTTAAAGATGAGATCCAGGCTAATGACCGGGATCTTACCAAGAGCAAGCTCAAGCTTTCTTTTTACCTCCTTGGCTGAGCCAAATTTTTCGTATCTGCCAACTCTTTTTAACGTTTCATCATCAAAGCTTTGTACGCCAACGCTTAAGCGATCAATTAATCCATCAAATCTAGCTAAACTCTCGGGTGAGATGTGATTTGGATCGCTTTCTGCTGAAATTTCATCTATACTAAAAAGCTCTTTTGCAAGCTTAAGCGTCTTTTCAAGCTCCGGCTCATTTATAAGCGTTGTGCCACCACCAACATAAAGTGAATCAAAGTCAAATCCAGCCTCTTTAACCTGCCTCATCTCCTCACGTAAATTTTCAAAGTAAGCTTTTGCAAGCTCTTGCTCATAGTGGTACTTATGAAACGAGCAATATGGACAGAATGTGTGACAAAATGGTACATGCGCGTAGAGCATATACTTTTTGTCTTTTTTTGGAGTTTTGGTGTAGGTTGTGGTTAAAATGTCTATATTAAATTCATTATATAGTGATCTCTGAATAGAATTATGAGCGTAATTTACGGCAAAATTCTCGACAATATTTTTAAAGATCATAACTAATCGCCTTAAATAAGTTTGGTTTTAAATTGATGTGTTAGGATAGCTAACTTTTAATAAATTTAGCCTTGTGTTAAAGAAATTTTTAGCTTAGCCAGATAAATTTGGCCTATAAATTTTAATTTTTTAAATCTGCAAATTTCACATATCAATCAAATTTTAGTCTCAAAGCTTAAGGATTTTACTCCTTAGCCCTTGAGATGATCTTACTCGAGTCAAGCTCAAATTTTACTCCATCTTTCGTCTGCAAATAATAAAATTTACCAATATTGCAAAGCGACTTCACGTCATAAATTTTAACTGCCTTTTCATCTATCTCGCAAGCCATTTGGTCTTTATATTTTTCCTCGCAAAACGAGCTTGGCAAAGCTTTTAAAGCGCTTTTGTCAATAAGCAAAAATTTATAATCAACATTTCCTATACTAAGCGTTTTAGCTGTGTATTTTATAAATAAAAGTGAGTTTGAAATGATCATAAAAATAAGTGCTGCATAAAAAACAACAGTAAAATCTTTCGTCTCTTTTATGCTAGCTATTCCAAGAATGAATGAGAGCATAAAAGAGCAAAATAATATCCAAAGTGCCAAAAATCCACTAATGCTTTTTGAAATAACAATTGATACGATAAATAAAATAAGCATTATAATCGTCAAGAAATATATAACAAAATTTGATCTGTCCTTAAAGAAAACTGCTAAATTTACACAGATATAAGAGAATGGAAATAGTGATATTATCATTAGCCAATTACAATAAAGCCTATAAGCTATAAAAGCAAAAATAAAAAATGATATGGATGTCAAAAAATATATAAAATTTGAGCTATAGAAAAAGAGAAATTTTGGCTTTTTAAATTTATATTTTTTATTATCATTTTGATAAAGGTTTGAGACAAAGACTAAGATACCGATCTCAAAAACCGTGATAAATGCAGTCGCACAAAATAGTAAAATACCTGTAAATATCATCTCTGAGCTATCTAAAATAGGAAAATATTTTACTTCAACACCAAAATATAAAAAGTAGCAAAAGATGCTAGCGATTGGCACGATAAAATTTGAGTGTTTAAAGAAAAAAGTAACACACTCTTTTATGAAATTTGCCTTTAAATTTGCCGAATATTCGCTAAGTCTACTCTCAAAATAAGTGTTATTTAGCAAATCATTTTTAATTTTTTCAAGATATTCTGGTTCCTTATAGCTTGCACCTATATAAATTTCATAGTTTTTCTCATCGAAATCTTTTATAATCTCATCTTTTATATCCAAAATCATAAAACAAATTTGCTTTTTTAATTCGTTAAGTTTTTTTAAAATTTCAATAAAATTTGTTCTATTTAGCTCAAGATAAGACTCATATTCTTCATTTAAAAGAGCTATGAGTTTACCTTGTTTGCTGCTTGCTATGTGAGCATTTGAAAACTTTTTCTTAATGAAATTTATAAAATTTATAGAGTTTTTAACACTCTCATCTTTTTTATTTAAAATATCTTGATAACTCAAATTTAAATCCTAAAAATTTATAAAAACTTGCTATTTAAGCACCTTTGCGATTCCGCTCCAGCCCAAATTCTCAGCAAAATCAGCCGCCGTTTTGCCACTTTTTGTCCGGGCATTTTTATCAGCACCGTTTTCTAGTAAGAGATTTACAAGATTTAAATTTCCAGCGATCGCCTCGTTGTGAAGCTGCGTATAGCCAAACTCATCAGCGTCTGTGACCATATTTGGGTGCTCTTTTATATACTGCTTTACTTGCTCATACGTATTTTTGCTCATTGGATGCTCTATCAAATTTTCAGGATGCTCTTTTTGCTCGTAAACTACCAAAATATCGTTAAAATCGCCAAAATCAAGCCCCCACTCTCTATCGTGCTCTTTTAGCTCTTTCTTTTGCATGCGTGAGCGCATCGCCTGCACGCTAAATCCGCCGTATGCGCGTCCATCTATCGAAAAGAGCCAGTCGCTCATCTCGTCTATCTTTGCGCTTATTTGGTCGCCCAACTTCACGTTTTGCACGCTATCTGGCTCATTTACGAGCGTACCATATATCGTTTCGCCGTCAAATTCCACATCGTCTATCCACATGTGCTCGCCAACTTCTTCGCCATTTACGACATCCAAGAAGCAAATTTTTACCATCGCATAGTCAAGTGCTGGTACGATCCTGCGGCGCTCCCAGTAAACCTCACGCCAAAAATATCTAAAGCTCTCTCTGGCCTGCTCAAACGCACGCTGCATATAGTCTTCGTCGCTACTTACAAAATAGATCGGCATTTGCTTGCCAAGATCGATTTGCTTACCGAGAATTTTCTTAAAAAAGCTCATTTTTTGTCCTTATTTTTAATTTTAGATAGATCAAATTTAAATAAAACGATAAGGCGAAATTTCACCCACAAATACGCCAAATTTTAGATACAAAAATCATGCGAAATTGCACAAATTTAGCCCAAAATACTGCGAAATTTTAAATGTAAAAGTCACGCAGCTATTTCACAAATTTAGCCTGCAAGTCTGCAAGATTTCACTATAAAAACCATACGATTATTTCGCAAAATTAGGCGAGGCGATTTAAATTTTTGTGGCAGGAGTTACCGAGCTGGTAATGACCGAGCAAAAATTTAAATCAACGACGCATAATAAAGCGAAAAAGTGCGTTACTTTAGGTTTTTAAAGCTTATCGGAAGTTCTAAATTTAACCCCCTCACTAGCTTTATACACTCCTGCAAGTCATCTATGCTCTTACTTGTCACTCTGATCTCTTCACCCCTGATCTGCGCACTCACCTTGATCTTTGAGTCTTTGATCGCTTTGGTGATCTTTTTTGAGTTTTCAGCGTCAAGTGTGTCGTTTAGTTTTAGCGTCGCCTTTAAAATTCCACCACTCGCTGGCTCTCTTTTTGTCTCTGTGATCGCCACTGGTGGGATGTTGCGCTTGATGAGTTTTGAGATCACGATGTCTTTTAGCGCGTCGATCTTGTTGTCACTTGAGCTAAGAAGTGTGATAAATTTCTCTTTTTCGTTTAGCTCGACTTCAGCTGCAAGCCCCTTAAAGTCATACCTCGCAGCGATCTCTTTTTTAGCCGTCTCAAGAGCATTTTTAACCTCCATCATATCGACCTCGGCACTTATATCAAAACTATGCTCAGTTGCCATTTTTATCCTTTCAAATTTATTTAAATAGCCCTTTGATCTTCTCAAAAAGCGACTTTTTGCCAGTCTCTTCTTGATTTATAGCCTCGCCAATCTGCTGCACTGCGGTCTGTGCGTAGATGATAGCGCCCTTTGGATCGCAGTTAAAGAGGTTTGAATATGAGCTTGATTTGTTTAGATCAAGTGGATTTGGCTCCACGACCTCAGTGGCCTCAAGCAGGCCTGTTTCTAGCTCGTATGCGTAGTTTAGAGCATCTAAAAATGCAGGTAAATTTTGCATGTAAAAGCCATCAACCGCATCTTTTATCTCACCGCCTGCTTCATAGTCAGCCTTTAGTTTAGCTACGTTTTTAGCGTTTACATAAGCGCCACAGCAGTAGTTTTCGGTGATCTCATTATAAATTTCGCCACTAAATTTATTCAAAAACTCACTTGGTAAAATTTCTCGCCAGTTGCTAATGTAGTTTTTAAATTTCTCATTTTGCTGTGCCAAAGAGCTTAGCGCTGTGCCCCGAGTGTAGAAATACTTTCTAAAAAATCCTTGTGTGACGGCGATACAAAAGCCGTGAGTTTTGTTAAAAATTTTATCGTCTTTATACTGTAACGCAGCGCTTAGCGTATCTTTGTATTTTTGCGCGTAAAATTCCTCTACGCCAGCTTTGCTAGTAAGCGCTAAAACCTCGTCAAATTTACCAGCCCTTGCAAGCTCAAGTGCCTCAAAATACCACTTTGAAATTTCATCTTCGCTAATAGCGTGATAGCTTATATCATAGCCCATTACTTGCTCTCATTGATAAAATTTTCGATGTTTGCGATGATCTTTGCGATGAGCGTCTTTCTAGCCTCCAGGCTACCCCATGCCACGTGCGGCGTGATGAGTAGATTTTCTTTGTTTTTTACATTTAAAAATGGGCTATTTTCGCTCATTGGCTCGCTTTCTAAAACGTCGGTGCCAAAGCGTAAATTTCTCTCATCTATCGCCCTTGCCATCGCTACTTCATCAACTATGCCGCCACGCCCTAAATTTAGCACTATCGCATCATCTTTTAGTAAATTTATCTCGTTTACGCCTAGTAAATTTCTAGTCTTTTCATTTAGCGGTGCGTGGATGCTGATGATGTCGCTGCTTCTTAGTAGCTCATCTAGGTTTTTTTGCTTAAACTCGCTATTTTTATTTGCTCCGCTTGTCGAGTAGTAGCTCACATTTGCGCCAAATGCACGTGCCACTGTCGCCACGCCGCGTCCTATCTCGCCAAGTCCGATGATGCCAAATTCTTTACCAGCGATCTCGCTGATGTCTGCGCCAAGATAGGTGAAAATTTCGCTCTTCACCCACTCGCCACTTTTTACGTAGTGATCATAAAATTCGATACGATTTGTTAGCTCAAAAAGCAAAGCAAACGTGTGCTGCACGACGCTTGCGGTCGAGTAGCCAGCGACGTTTTTAACGGCTATGTTTTTAGCTTTTGCATGCTCTAGATCGACATTATTCATCCCGGTTGCGCTTATGCAGATAAGATTTAAATTTGTCGCGTCCATCACGGCTTTGTCGATGACGACCTTGTTTGTGATGACGACATCAACGCCCTTTAGACGAGATACGACCTCATCGCTTTTGGTTTTTTGGTAGCTGATAAACTCGCCAAATTTCTTAAAAACACTAAGATCAACGTTCTCTCCAAGCGTTGCCGCGTCTAAACAAACGATCTTCATCTTTAATCCTTAATAAAATGTCCTACAAATTTAGAGTAGTTATCTAGAATTTTACCGCCCTTTCTATATCCAAGCGCGCACGCTTCATAAGCGTAAAATACGCCAGCTTGGTAGCTCTCGCCCCTCTCATCTTGGTTAAACTCGTAAAATTCTTGATAGATGGCTTTGTTTGAGTCGTATTCGCCCTCGTTACTTGCTATTTGTGCGCCGTTTTCATCGTGTATCGAGACGTTTGCGCCCTCTCTACCAAATACCGGCTTTTTCACATATTTTTTGCCTTTTAGTGGCTCATTTGAGGTCTCAAGCAAGAGCGGGTGATTAGGATATAGATCCCAAAGAATTTTTAAAATTCCTTTGCTTTGGAAAAGTAGCGTGTAGGCAGGATTTATGATAATGGCTTTTTGGTTTTTGATGATATTTGAGAGTATGAGCGCTAGCTCGCCTTCATCGATCGCTATGCTCTCCCAAGGCACAAGCTTAAACCAGTATTCGAAATTTTCATCGCCTTTAAAAATGCCCTCGTCATCGTTAAAAACGACCTCATCAACGTAGGCAAAGTCGGTTTTAAAGCCGGCCTCTTTTGCGATGTATTGCAGTAATTTAACGGTTTGCTCATCCTCGATACTACCAGCGATAGAGCTAAAGAGTATCCCCCAGCCCTCGTAAACATCCTCAAAATTTACATTATCATCGCCAAGCGTGATAAGGCGTTTAAAATTTTGTTTTAGAGCTTCATAAAGGTTATTAAATTGCTCTGCTTCATCCATATGACTTAGCTTTAGCATCGCCCACTGAATGATCGCTGTCTCAAAAACTGCTGTTGGCGTATCGGCGTTAAATTCGATCAGTTTTATCGGCTTGCCATCAAGCCCGCCTGCAAGATCAAATCTACCATAAAGATGCCAGTGAACGTCATTTTCCCAGCTATTTTTGATGATATCAACTAGGTTAAATGGTATTCCTATCTCGTGAAAGAGGTTGTTGTCGATCACGTGCTGAGCGGCATTTACATACATATCATATAGCTCGTTTGCCGCTTCGTAGTAAGCATCCGCCTCACTTGCTTTTACCTGCACGATCTCATCTGCGATGTATGAGCTGTTATCGTTGTCTGTATGCCAAGCAAAGCCGATTTTTTCCATAAATTCGTTATTTAACGGAGTGATTTTTCTTAAATTTATCATTTTTTAGCCTCCAAAGCTTGATGAGCTAGAGCTTGATTTTGATCCACCACCGAAAAATCCACTCTTGCCGCCACTGCTTCTTGCAGCAGAATTTGCTGCTTTTTGCTTATTAAAGCTATCAACGCTTCTTGTGTATGCGCTTGGATTTTTGTAAGAATTTTGACGAGTAGCTTGGAAATTTTGATTTCCAAAAAGCTTGCTACCTATCCAGCTACCAAGTATAGCACCAGCAGCTGAGGCAAGTATCGTCTCACCAAGGCTTAGACCGCCACTACTTAGCTGTGCGTCACTCGTTTTTGTTAAATTTGAAGTGCCATTGTCGATATTTGCATTTGCTTGAGCTAGGAGCTTATCAATCTCGTCTTTGCTTAGCACACGTTCAGTACCGTTTATGTCTTTTAGTACAACTCTAGTTTCAGTACTTGGATACTCTTCTAAAATTTTATAAACTCCAGGCGCGCTCTCTTCGATAATGACAAAGGCGCCATTTTTTTGCGCAACTTCGTTTAGTGCATTTTCATCACCGCCATTGTTACTGCCACAGCCAGCAAGACCAGCCATAACGATCGCACCAAATCCGCCTACCGCAGCATAAGTAGCTATCTTTTTAATGTGTTTCATATCTCTCCTATCAACTCTTTTAAATTTTTATGTCTTCTAACAAGTATCACGCCTCGTTTAAATTTTATAAATTTTGAGTGGTGTATCGCTTTTATTATCTTTTCACTGGCTTTTTTCGTTGCCTTTGGCTTTAGATTTAGCTCCTTTAAAAATTCACTTAAATTTATCCATTTTGATTCATTTTCTATCTCAGCCTCTATCGCTTCATTATTTGGCATATCGTCATTTTTTTGTGCTAAAAGCGGCCTTTGCATAGCATTTAGAAACTGCATGAGCTTTTCATCTCTATCTTTATAAATTTGCAAAATTTCATTTTTTCGCTCGATTAGCATCTGCTCCTTTTCTTTAAAAAGCCTATCTTTATCGGCTTGCAAGTTTAAATTTAAACTCTTTAACTCGCTTAACTCATTTAGCAAATAATTTACAAACTCATCATTTTGGGATTTAGTTTTTGTACTTTTTGGAGTGGATTTTGTGGCTTTTTCGCTACTTGGTTTCTCATCAAGGATGACAAATTTTGTGCCATTTTCAATGACTGTATTTATCGAACCACGGCGGATTCTATTATAGACTGCTTCTTTTGTTATGCCTAAAATTTCTGCAGCTTCGTTTATAGCTAGCTTTTGCATCGAATTTCCGTTTAAAATAAAATAAAAAATTTGCTTTGATTATAAAAAAATAAGGCTAAAAGAAGAGTTAAACAAAGAGAGCAAAGCCCTCTTTGTCTTGGTTTTAGAGTCTTGACTCGTAGCGTCTAAGCATATAAAGACGTTTAAGCATTTTCTTGCGAGCTGCAATTTTTTGTTTCTTGCGGATCTCAGTTTTAGGCTCAAAGAAGCGTCTAGCTCTTGCTTCAGTTACTACTAAGTTACGGTCAGTTTGTTTCTTAAACTTTCTGTAACCCTCGTCAAATGACTCGTTAGGATGTACCTTAATACCAGGCAACGTCCTCACCACCTTTCAGATTAAAATAAGCCGTGAGTATAGTTTAATTTTCATAAATTTAAGCTTTTAACTATTTTTTTTTAAAACTCTTTTAATGCCATAAGCTTTATAATCATAAAATTTCAAAAAAGGCTTATTATGTCAAAGGATTTTCATCTTAGCTACGCCAAGAGGCGTTACATTTTTTTCGCCTGTATTACGCTATTTGTCTTTGTTTTGCCATTTATCAGAGTAAATGATGCGCAGCTATTTTTGCTAAGTTTTGATAAAAGTAGAGTTGATCTATTTTTTACAAAATTTGATATGCAAGAGCTTTATTTGTTGCCATTTTTGTTTATCATTTTGTTCTTAAGTATATTTTTTCTAACGACACTTGCAGGGCGTGTTTGGTGTGGTTGGAGCTGTCCGCAAACTATTTTTAGAACGATATTTCGTGACCTTTTGCAAACTAAAATTTTAAAGATCAGAAAAAATATCCAAAATAAACAAAATGAGCCAAAAGGGCAAATTTTAAAGCGTGCTTTAGCAGTTGGAATTTGGTGTATTTTAGCTCTTATTATTTCGGCAAATTTTTTATGGTATTTTGTGCCACCGCTTGATTTTTTTGCTTATTTAAAAGAGCCAAGCGAACATGGAGTTTTGCTTGCATTTTGGCTTGTTATCGCTATTTGGTTAGTTTATGATGTCATCATTTTAAAAGAAAATTTTTGTATTTATGTTTGTCCTTACGCTAGGGTGCAATCAGTGATGTTTGATAACGATACGATCCAAGTTATTTACAATCAAAAAAGAGGTGGCGTAATCTATAACGGAAAAGAGAAATTTAAAAAACCAAAAGAAGAAGGCGCGCTGTGTACTGGCTGCGAGGCGTGCGTAAGAGTATGCCCAACGCACATTGATATAAGAAAAGGTATGCAGCTTGAATGTATAAATTGTCTAGAGTGTAGCGATGCTTGCGCTAAAGTGATGAAGCATTTTGATGAAAGTTCACTTATTGAGTGGAGAAGTATAAACTCTATAAAAGAGCAAAAAAGAGTCAAAATTTTACGCTTTAGAACGGTTGCTTATCTCGTTATTTTGGGCATTGTCTTAACAGCTGGGGCATTGATGAGTGGGAAAAAAGAAAGTATGCTTTTAAACATAAATAGAACAAGCGAGCTTTATAAAATTTTAGGCGAAAATGAAGTCGAAAATTCTTACGTATTTTTGGTGCAAAACACACAAAATAAAGAGCATGCCTTTTACTTTGAAGTAGACGATAAGAATATAGAAATTTCTCGTCCAAATAAGCCATTTATATTAAAAGCCGGCGCAAAGCAACGAGTAATCGTCACATTAAAATCAAAAAATGAAAATTTAAGCGATAAAGATTTTTTAAAACATATAAATATAAAAGCCTATGCCACCGATGAGCCGGCTATCAGTGTGCAAAGGCAAAGTACTTTTATCTATCCTAAAAGATGATAAAATGACAAAAATTTAACAGGAAGCAAGATGGCGATCTCAGAAAAGGGTAAAAAAAGATACGAACTTATCGTAAAAACAGCACTTGAACTATTTTTAGAAAAAGGATACGAAAAGACAAGCTTAAGTGATATCGTAGCGATAAGTGGTGGATCGCTTTCTAGCATTTATACATTTTCTGAGAACAAAGAGGGGCTTTTTGAGGCGATCGTTGAGCAAGAGATAGATAGCCTTATAAAAGAGATTGATGAGAAAATAGATCTTAAAATTTCTCACAGCTTGGAGGAATTTTTAACCAAATTTGCAACCATAATATTTTCTATCGTTTGCAGCAAAAGGCATATCTCTCTTGGTAGGATAATGATGAGTGAGGGTTCTAAAAATGGCGGCAAACTTGGTAAGACGTTTTTGGATCAAATTTTAAAAAAGATCGATCTTGTGCTTATAAATTTCTTTGAAAGAGATGAGGTAAAAGCCAAACTTGATTCAAAATTTTCAGCCAAATTTGCTGCAAAGTACTTTATACAAAGCGTGATCGGGGCTTATTACTACGATTCGCTTTTGATAAATGAAGAACCAAAGCTTAGTGAAAAAGAGCGTAAAAAGCATATTAGCTTGTGTGTTGAGTTGTTTTTGAATGGAGTTAGTAAAAAATAAAATTGACTTTTTATTTGTTTTCTAATAGAATCGAGAACTTTAAATTTTTGTAACAATTATTACAAATATTACAAAAACTAAATATGATATTAAAATTTAAAATTAAGAGAGGTTTTTATGGCAAATTTTAAAAGTGCTCTTGTGCTTTCGGTTGCAGTTTTATTTCTAAGTGGTTGTTTTGAAAATAAAGAGAATAAAGCGGCAGCAGGTCGCCAGATGCCACTATCTCATGTGGATATTTTTACCGCACAAAAAACAGACGTACCTATTAGTTTTGACTACACCGCAACGGTTGTAAGTAGTCAAGATGTTATTATCTATCCAAAAGTTGGCGGAACTATCATAAAGCAGTTTTTTAAGCCAGGCGATAAGGTAAAAGCTGGAGAGAAGCTATTTCTCATAGATCCAGAGAAATATCAAGCCAGCTACGACTCACTTGATGCCTCTGTCGGCGTGGCAAATGCAAATTTGAAAAATGCCGAGACCGAGTTTAAAAGAATTTCTGCCCTTTATAAGAAAAATGCAGTCTCTCAAAAAGACTACGACGCAGCAGTTGCGGCTTATGACATTGCAAATGCGAATTTAGTAAGTGCAAAAGCAAATTTAAAAAATGCAAAAATCGATCTAGGATACACGACTATTACAGCACCATTTGACGGCGTAGTGGGTGATAACCAAGTAGATGTTGGCTCGCTTGTCATAGCAAACCAAACAAAACTTGTAAGACTTACAAAAATAAATCCTATTGAAGCAGAATTTTATATCGCTGATGTGGATAATCTAACTAGAAAGACAAATTTAGATAACGGCTCATGGCAACAGCTAAATAGTGACGCTGTGTTAAGTGTCAATGGCGAAAATTTTAATGGTAAAGTAAATTTTATAGATAACGTCGTAAATACCGCAACTGGCAGCGTTTTAGCAAAGGCTAGCTTTGATAATAGTGAAGGTAAAATTTTACCAGGTGCGTTTGGTCATATAAAGATGAGTGGATTTGTGCAAAAAAATGCCTTTAACATCCCACAAGTTGCTCTTCAACAAAGCGCTACAAACTCTTATGTTTTAGTCGTAAAAGATGGCAAAGTAAGCCAAAAAAATGTAAAAACAAGCTACCAAACAAAAGATATGATCGTAGTGACTGAGGGTCTTGAAGAGGGTGATAAGATAATTGTTAATAACTTCCTTAAAATAGGAGTTGGTGCACCAGTTGAAACTGATAAAGACCTAAGTGCGGAATTTATAAACGGCAAAGATGTAAACGCTACAAGTAGCAAGTAAAGGCAGATAGATGTTTTCAAGATTTTTCATAAACCGCCCGATATTTGCAACTGTTATATCTATCATCATAGTTATAGCAGGTTTTATGGGTATCAAGGGGCTTCCAATAGAGGAGTATCCAAGTCTTACACCGCCTACTGTCTCTGTAAGTGCGACATATAGCGGTGCTGATGCGCAGACTATCGCCGACTCAGTCGCAAGTGCGATCGAAGATCAGATAAATGGCGTTGAAAATATGCTCTATATGCAAAGTACCTCAAGCTCTGCTGGTACTATGAACATAAGCGTATATTTTAAGATCGGCTCATCGTCAAAACAAGCTACGATCGATGTAAATAACCGCGTGCAAGCAGCTCTTTCAAGATTGCCCCAAGAAGTGCAAAATATGGGCATAACGGTACGCGAAAGAAGTGGCTCGATCCTTCAAGTTGTTGGCTTTACAAATCCAAATATGAACCAAGTTGAGCTATATAACTATGTAAATTTAAATATCGCAGACGAGATCAAAAGGGTAAATGGTATCGGCGATACAGTGCTAATTGGCAACAAAGAGTACTCGATTAGAATTTGGCTAAAGCCAGACAAGCTCGCTCAGTTTAAACTAACTCCAAGCGATGTCATCTCTCAAGTAAAAATCCAAAACTCACAATACGCCGCTGGTAAGATCGGTGAGCAGCCATCAAAGGGTGAAAATCCTTATGTTTATTCTGTAGTTTCTGAAGGACGTTTTAAAGATCCAAAACAATTTGGCGAAATTTTGATAAAAAGTGATGACGGCACAGTCGTCAAGCTAAAAGAGGTCGCCACAGTCGAGCTTGGAGCTGCTAGCTACGCATCTGAAGCTATGCTAAATGGCAAGCCAGCAGTGCCACTTTTGCTATTTTTGCAAAACGATGCAAACGCACTAGCAACTGCTGAAGCGGTCAAAGCAAAGCTTGAAGAGCTAAAGAAAACCTACCCAGTTGGCTTAGAGCACACGATAGCTTACAATCCAACTGAATTTATCACCGTCTCAATAGACGAAGTTATAAAAACTTTCGTAGAAGCGATGGTGCTAGTTCTTATCGTAATGTACTTCTTCTTAAAGAGCTTTAGAGCTACCATCATACCAATGCTAGCCGTGCCAGTCTCTATCATAGGCACATTTGGCGGGCTTTATGTGATGGGCTTTAGTATAAATTTGATCACACTTTTTGCCCTGATCCTAGCCATCGGTATCGTCGTAGATGACGCTATTATCGTCATAGAAAATGTCGAGAGAATTTTACATGAAGATAAAGAGATCAGCGTAAAAGACGCGACTTTTAAGGCGATGGAGGAGGTACAAACTCCAGTTATCTCTATTGTACTTGTACTTTGTGCGGTTTTCGTGCCAGTTTCATTTATGGAGGGCTTTGTTGGCGTTATACAAAAGCAGTTTGCTCTAACACTTGTTGTTTCTGTTTGTATCTCAGGCTTTGTCGCTCTTACTCTTACGCCAGCACTTTGTGCGGTTATGCTTAAAAAACAAGAGAGTAAGCCATTTTGGATAGTTCAGAAATTTAACGACTTCTTTGACTTTAGCACTAAGCTCTTTACAGCTGGCGTGGCAAAAATTTTAAAACACGTCATTATCAGCTTTATAGTCATTGGTATAATGGGATTTGCTACGTATGGCCTATTTCAAAAGGTGCCAAAAGGGCTTGTGCCTTCAGAAGACAAGGGTGCTTTGATGGTTATCACCTCGCTTCCACCTTCAACAAATATGCTAAAAACTAAAGAAGAGGTAAATTCTATCAGCAATGCTATTTTGAGCAATCCAAATGTTGAATTTAACATGGGCTTTGCAGGTTATGATATGCTCGCTAACTCACTTAGAGAAAACTCAGCCATTAGCTTTATCAAGCTAAAAGACTGGAGCGAGAGAAAAGGTGCAACGGACGGTGCAGATGCCTTGGTCGGTCAGTTTAACGGTATGCTTTGGGGCTCTAAAAACTCGATGACCTTTGTCGTAAACGTGCCACCTATCATGGGTCTATCAATGACTGGCGGCTTTGAGATGTATCTACAAAACAAAAGCGGCAAAAGCTACAACGAGATAGAAGCAGATGCTAGAAAGGTAACTGCAGCTGCAAACGCAAGACCTGAGCTAACTGGCGTAAGAACAACACTTGAGACAAACTACCGCCAGTTTAAGATCACGGTTGATAAAGAAAAAGCAAAGCTATTTGGCGTAAGCGAGAGTGAAATTTTCAGCACGATAGCGGCTACTTTTGGCTCTTACTACATAAATGACTTCAATCTTGCTGGTAAATCTTACCGAGTATATGCAAGGGCGAGCGATAACTTTAGAAACAACCCTGAGGATCTAAGAAAAATTTTCGTCCGCTCATATGATGGCGGCATGGTGCCACTAAATTCAGTAGCAACACTTACAAGAACGATTGGACCTGATATCGTTGATAGATTTAACCTCTTTCCATCGGCTAAGATCATGGGCGATCCAAAACCTGGCTACACGTCAGGCGATGCGATCAGAGCGATCCAAGAGGTCGTAAATGACACGCTAAGCAGCGAGGACTACGCTATAAGCTGGGCTGGAACGGCGTATCAAGAGGTAAATTCTCAAGGAACAGGCACGGTTGCCTTTATCTTTGGTATGGTCTTTGTCTTTTTGATCCTTGCTGCTCAGTACGAAAGATGGCTCATCCCACTAGCAGTCATCACAGCTGTGCCGTTTGCGGTATTTGGCTCGTTGCTAGCTGTTTGGATAAGAGGGCTAACAAACGACATCTACTTTGAGATCGGTCTTTTGCTGCTCATCGGTCTAGCGGCCAAAAATGCCATCTTGATCGTAGAATTTGCTATGCAAGAGCGTGAGAGAGGAAAGAGCATATTTGAATCAGCCGTAAATGCAGCAAAACTTCGCTTTAGACCTATCGTTATGACATCTATCGCATTTACACTAGGCGTTTTCCCAATGGTTATAAGCACAGGCGCAGGCGCTGCATCTCGCCACTCATTAGGAACTGGCGTGGTTGGTGGCATGATCGCTTCTACGACGATAGCTATATTTTTCGTGCCAATGTTTTACTATTTGCTTGAAAATTTAAATGAGAAATACTGGAAAAAGGGAGCAAAAAAAGATGAAAAATAAGGCGTTTATACTTATAACGGCGGCATTTTTAGCTGGTTGCTCATTTCGTCCAGATATGCCAAATGTAGATACAAATTTCACATCTACTTACACTTATGAGACAAGTGATATAAGGGATCTTTGGTGGAGAGAATTTCACGATGAAAATTTAAATTCTCTAGTAGAAAGTGCACTTGAGAAAAATACAAATTTACGTGTTGCTTATTTAAATTTAGAGAAAGCAAAAGCAAGCCTTGGCGTAGCTGAGGCGGATTTGCTTCCTGGTATAAATTTAAATATAGGCTACGAAAAAGCAAAAAGTAGCGGCGAAACATATACTAAACAACCACAAACTCGTTATAGAAAATCAGATATAAATTTAGGATTAAACTATGAGATTGATCTTTGGGGTAGAGTAAGAAATAATGTAGCAGCGGCCGAAGAAAGCCTAAATGCAACCAAATTTGACTATGATAGCGCGAGACTAAGTATCAGCTCAAATGTTGTAAAAAGCTACTTTGCATTAGTTTCATTAAATATGCAAGAAGCTGTGCTAAGAGAGACTTTAAAAACCTATGAAGATACGCTAGCACTTCGCAAAACACAGCTTGATCTTGGAAGCATAAATGAGATGACCTATTTGCAAAGTAAGGCAGCAGTAGAAAGCGCTAAGACCAATCTTACTTCTATATTAAATGCAAAGTCAAAAGCTATCACCTCACTAGCTATCTTGACTGGTAAAAGTAATAATGAAATTTTAGGTGGAGCTGTTGCTAGCTCGCAAAATTTACCAGCTTCTCCCGAGATAAGTGCTGGCATTAGCTCTGAAATTTTGCTAAGAAGAAGCGACGTGGCAAAGGCACTGGCTGATTTAAAAGCTACAAATGCTCTTGTTGGTGTTGCAAGGGCTGAGTATTTTCCAAGCATTTCACTGACTGGACTTTTTGGCTTTTCAAGTATTGATTTTGAAAATATCTTTGTTGGAAATGCTAATACATGGAGTATAGGAGGCTCTTTAGCACAGAAAATTTTTGATTTTGGTAGGACAAAAAATAATGTCGCAGTGGCTAAAACAAATGAACAAATTGCTGCTGTTAATTATGAAGCAGCGGTAAAATCGGCTCTTGGCGAAGTAAGAGATGCGCTTGTTTCAAGGCAAAATTCAAAAATTTCTTTGGAACAAGTGAAAAATTTGCTAAAATCCCAACAAAGAATTTATTCGCTTGCTAAAGAGCAATATGATGCTGGCTATATTGGGCATTTAGAGCTTCTTGATGCGCAGAGAAATTTGCTTCAAGCAAAATTACAAGACGTCTCAGCAAAGCTTGATGAGGTCGATAGCGCAGTCGAAGTTTATAGAGCTTTTGGTGGCGGTTTTAGGTTAGAAAAATAATTAAAAAGGAGAGAAATTGGGAACTAAGATATTAAATTTCTTGTTTTCTTGGGGTTTTTTCGTTTTTGCTATCGCTCTTGGCGTAGCATTATGGTTTGCGATAAATTACGTGGATACATTTAGGCTTGAGTCAAGCTTTTATGATATCGGCGAGATATTTATGATGGCGGCTGTTTTTTGTATTGCTTTTTATGTGATCGCAGCAATATTTGTTATTCCTATTAGAGCGATCAAAAAATCTTAATCTTTCATCTAAGGACAAAATCCTTAGATGAACTCCTTGACTTCATTATGTAAAATTCTTAGATTTTTGATTATTTATTTTAAAAATTTATTTATGAAATTTACCGCATTTATATTACTACTTCTAACAAGTATATTCTTAATAGCTTGCTCAGCTAATCAAGCAAACAAAAAGATAAGTAACTCTGAACTAGAAAACTTAGCTAAACAATATGGTGGAGTATATATATTTGATGAGAAATTTGAGAAAGAGATAGAGAGAAGAGAAAAAGAAAGAAGCGATTATATGGATGATTTCTTTAAAAATAATAAAAGAAATTTTAAAAGAGCTGACCTAGAAATCATGGATCAAAAATTCCCTCAAACCCTCTCAAATGGTAAAAGATATTATGAAAATTCAACAGATTATGAAAACCAAACCAAAAAGAAAATAAAAATCCCAATAGAATATAAAGAAAAGGTTATAAATTTTATAGGTATAGATAATTACAACAAATATAAACTAGGTTTTGATCTGGGTTATTTTTGTATAGACAAAGAAGGCAATATCGAAGTAATAGATATGACAGTTGATTACTATATTGTAAAAACAGATTATGGATTATTTGGTGACGAAGGAAGAGGATTTAGCTTTAAACAAAATAGATATGTAAATATAAGCGGTGGAAACAAATTCATTCTAACAAACAACAAATTCATAAAAGCAAACAAGGACAAGTAAGTGCAAACTAAAATTTCAAACATAAAAGGATAACCAATGAAATTTCTAGCTATAACACTCTTACTTCTAACAAGTATATTTTTAATAGCTTGCTCAGCTAATCAAGCAAATAAAAAGATAAGTAACTCTGAACTAGAAAACTTAGCTAAACAATATGGTGGAGTATATATATTTGATGAGAAATTTGAGAAAGAGATAGAGAAAAGAGAAGCTGAGAGAAAAGAGTTAAGTAAAAAAATGAAAGGTAGAGATTTGGGTGATGGGCTTTACGCTATTGATCCAAAGCCTATTAATGAAAAACTTCCACGAATTCTCTCAAATGGTAAAAGATATTATACTCGTTGGATAGATTATGAAAACCAAACTGGCAAAGAAGCCAAAGTACCAGAAGTTTATATAAATAAGATAAAAGAATTTATCGGAGATGATTTTAGCAAACAAAGACCAGAATTGCTAATGCTTTATCTATATGAAGACAAAGATATGGCTATACCTGTAACGGTAAGAGTATCTTATACATATGTAAAGACCAGTTATGGTTTATATGGTGACGAAGGAAGGGGCTTTAAATTAAGTAAACAAAATTTTGTAACAAGAACTAGTAAAGATAGATTCATTCTAACAAACAACAAATTCATAAAAGCAAACAAGGACAAGTAAGTGCAAACTAAAAAATCAAATAAAGAGCTAATAAATTGCTTTAAAGACTATATTGATATAGCTGATGCAAGTTATGCAATGCTTCATAATGTATTTGAGAATGAAAGAAATGGACTTGATGAGATTTATGATAAATGAAGTAAGCTATAAAAATACCTGAAATAAATTTTTATCTGCATAATAAATTTTAATAAACCCCAAACAGCACATAATAAATTAATAATATTATAAATACAATAACAATAAAATATCTAAACTAAAATTTCAAACATAAAAGGATAATCAATGAAATTTCTAGCTATAACACTCTTACTTCTAACAAGTATATTTTTAATAGCTTGCTCAGCTAATCAAGCAAACAAAAAGATAAGTAACTCTGAACTAGAAAACTTAGCTAAACAATATGGTGGAATATATATATTTGATGAGAAATTTGAGAAAGAGATAGAGAGACAAGAACAAATAAGAGATAGTAAAAGAAAAGAAATTTTAGAGAGAATAAAGACAATACCTAATAAAAATGAAAGAAATCAAAAAATGAGAGAAATTTTAAAAACAGAGTTTTACGATAATCCAAAAATGGACCAAACCCTCTCAAATGGTAAACCGTATTTTCTAGGTGGAACATCTAGTAAAATTTCACAAAGTTGTTATGAAAAAATTTATAATTTCATAGGTCATGAGAATTTAAAAAAATATGAACCTTGGATATTTTCAAATTTATATTACAAAGATAAAGAGGATAATATAGTTCAAATTTCATGTACTGTAGTTTATGAAAGAGTAAAAACACAGTATGGCTTATTTGGAGATGAAGGTAGAGGATTTAGTTTTAAGAAAAACAGCTTTGAAAGTCTTGGTGGTGGAAACAAATTCATTCTAATAAACAATAAATTTATAAAAGCAAACAAGGACAAGTAAGTGCAAACTAAAAAATCAAATAAAGAGCTAATAAATTGCTTTAAAGACTATATTGATATAGCTGATGCAAGTTATGCAATGCTTCATAATGTATTTGAGAATGAAAGAAATGGACTTGATGAGCTTTATGATAAATTTGGTAAAGATAATGTCCCTGAAAACATTGTAAATTCTTATAGAGAAGATGAAAAGAAAAAGCCTATTTGGAGATATGCGGATGATATTACTTTAGGTGATAAGATTGACAAAAATAATGAAACAGATACATCACAAGCAAATAATAGAAATTTTGGCGATCCCACTGCTTATGCCCTTTGTATAGAAGCTAGATTTATGGCTGATAAAGTAGTTAAAAAGCCAGTTGGCAAAAATGGAGAGATAAAAGATATAAAAATAGATAATGATGTTAAAAATTTTATCTACTATGACAAAGATACAAAAGAGCAGAGATTGCTTGTTGGAAAAGATGAAATTTATAAACTCTCTCCTCGTACAAAACTTTTTGTTAATCGCTATGAGCTAGTAAAGCACATACCTAATCAAAAATCGGGTTTTAGCTCAACTATATTTTATGACACTCTTAAGTCAAACTATATAATAGGCTTTAGAGGAACAGAGATGAAAATAAATGATCTCTTAGATGATGCCTTTATGGCTATCACATCAAGAGCACTTATGCAAATATCTGCTTTAAAATCACTTCAATCCTCTATGCAAGAAGCTATAAATTCTCATAGTCAAAACTTAAGTGGTTTAGATAACACCACTAAAGACATCATTTTATCAGGTCACTCATTAGGTGGTCATCTAGCTCAAATATATGCAGTAACCTTTAAAGATAGCGGAGTAAGAGAACTTTATACTTATAACGCTCCAGGAATTTATGGTGGTATATTAGCTTCAGCTTTTACTTGGAGCTTAAGGCTTCTTAGCTTTGTGGCTAAAGCCATAGCAAAAGGTGCAAGATGGATAGCAAGAGTCATAGACAAAGATGGCTTTATAGGAAAGATGGTAGGTTCAGTCTTTAACAAGATAAAAGGTATGTTTGGCTTTAAGGATGATAAGAGCAGCGTAGATGAATACGTAGATGTAGTTAAAAATAATGAACAAGCTCAAAAGACTCTTGCAGATAAAAAAGTAAGCTCTAATATAAATAAGGCTAGCAAAGAAAAAGATATAGACATAGAGATACATCACGTAGAGAGCGTTAAACAAAGTATAAATAGAGATGAAGATAGCTTTTCAAAAGATGTAGCTGTTTTGATAGAACCTACCTTTTCGGTCATATCTGATCTAGGTTATAAGCTAGGCATAGATACAACTGGCGAAGTAAAGTATGAAAATACCGAGAATAGACACTTGGTGAATATATTAATTAGATCTCACTTTTTAAAAGAGAGCGTTTTGGTTTTATATATGTTGTGCTATCTTTTAGAAAACAAAGAAAATGAAGCCAAGATAGAGGGCAAAGATATAGCTGAAGCACTTGATTATCTAAATGAATATATCCAGTCGCTTAAATTTAAACTAAAATGCATAAGATCGAAGTTAAATTTGGATGTAAATATAGATGATATAAGTGATGCTTCTATGCTAGATACGCCTTTATATATCTTTTATGCTTATTTAAATCTCTTTTACGAATATGGCAAATTTAGTGATGAAAATTTTAAGCAAGATATGGTCGGGTATATAATAGAAAATTTAGGCAGCAACATAGATAAAAATAGCAACAAAGAGGCACATCTAGTAAAGATACTAGATATAGATGATCTAGATAAACTAGATGCGACAAAGATAGTAAGTGATGCTAGAGCTGGCGATATAGATATGCTAGTGGCTATTTGTGCTTTGAATTTATTTGTATTTGAAAAAAAGATAGATGTAAATGAGCTTGGTAAATACTTCTCTTATAGCAAAAACATCTATAAAAATATAACGATACTACGAGATAATAGAATAGATATAGCAGAGGCTAGCATCTTTGTAAAAGATAGAATAGATATGCTAAAGAGCATAATAAATCTAAAATATGCGGATCTAGCAAAACTAAAAGAAAATGAAAATTTTTTAGCTAGCATAGACTCTAAGGATATAAGCTCTAGCGATGAAGCCATAGTAATAGCTAATAATAAATCCGCTCAAAATAATGATGATGTAGCTTACAACAATAAAGTAGCAACCGATGATATAAAAGCTCTTATGAATGAGAGCGTGGGAAGTATCTTTTATAAAAACAACAATACTCTTAGTGTAAGTGCAGTAGATAAAAGTATAGTCGATGTTGAGGTATTAAAGGAGATATTTAAGCTAGATAGTAAAAATATGAATCAAAGAATATATCTAAACTCAGCTCTTTTATCTAAAGCCAATGAAGAGGAGGATTATCCACTTTATTTTAAAGATGAGAAATATAATAGTGACGAGAATATACCTCTAAATTTTACTCATCAGCCAAGAGATGAGGATAAAGATATAGGAAGGCTAAATGTTGCTTATAGAAATTCTCAAGCAAATATATTAAATTATTCACTATTAAATAAGAGTCTAAATATCGATCTAAAACCAATGAGCAAAAAGACTAAAGAGGCTCTTTCAAATTTAAATCAAAGGCAAAATTTACAAAAAGATAATCAATCTAAAGAAATTTCATCTACTGCGACTTCATGCCCTGTCATAGAGGATGACACTATCATTTGCCCACATGGTGGTCATGTGATCTTAAAAAGTAGGGCAGGTAGGAGCATAAGATCAGATGATCAAGGCGTGATACTCGATGTTGATTTTATAAACTCGCCGATAGTAGGCTGCTCAGCTAGGATTCCATGTGTCATAGTAGCTTATGTTCCAAGATCAGCACTTAGTCTAAAAAGCATGAATGATCACTACGCTGTAATGCAAGATCTAGTGCCAAACTGCCTAAGCAACACTGGCTCTTCGCTAAGGTGCATAAAAAAAGAGAATAAACTTAAACTAGAGCATAGTTTAAGTAATCCTAGTATGCAAGATAGTAGCGAAATAATAAAAGATATAAATTTAAATAATGCCTACATAAGGCTTCATATAAAATCAGCCCTTAATCAAACAGATAATCTTGCTGTTTGTATATATAAGCTAAATGATGTGGAATATAAAAACCAAGAGGGATTTAAAGAGGTGGAGCTAAATTTAGATGAAGGCTCTGATATAAAAGATAAGAAGCTAAAAGAGTATCTAAAGGCCCGATTTAGAGATGATAAATTTAGTATCTCATCGTTTAACTTCAAATACTCGCTTATGGATAAAAATTTTATTTTTATTACCCCTAAATATACTGAGTCTATCTATAAAGATATGACGCTTCCTAAGAGTGGAATAGGATTTTTTCAATTTGTAGATGATATTAGCGACGATAATAACCTTATCTATATTACGCCAAGTAAGGCAAAAATAGTATGTATAAAATTTGCTTGTGGGTTGGATAGTGAATATAGCGATGATATAAATATAATTAAAACAGTAGTGGTGGCATAACGATGAATGATATAAATATAACCTACTCTTGCGAAGAGAGTTTAAAAAAGATAAAAGAATACATAGCTGATGCAAAGAGCGTGACACTTTATACGTCTAGTTTAAACTATCTCTCTTCATATTCTGGCAATATAATTGCGGAGATTGTCTCTGATCTTATCTGTTGTAAAGGTAAAGATAAAGACATATCAATAATAACTGATTTTTATGTAGACAAAGAGAGCTTTAAAGATAGCAAACTAAATAGAGTAAGGGAGTTTAAATATAAAGGCATCCCGGTAAAAGTAGTTCATAAAAAAAGTGCTATTGATAAATTCTTTGAAAATTTAAGAGAAGGGCTTACTCCTTTACAAACAAAAATACATAATCAAGAGATATTGGATTTAGCTCAAGATGAGCATGATAGGGAGTTGCTAAAAGATGGTAATGAAGTAGAAGATAAACCGTCAAGTTTTTATCATATGTTTGAGCTTATTGTTTCTAATTATAATGAGGCTAAAAATATTTTAAGAGATTGTTTAAATACTCTAAAAAATGATCTACTAAATGACGCTAAATCATTGATAGCTAGCGAAGGATTAGACGAGGGCAAATTTGAAAGAAGCATAAAGGAGTGTTTTGATGAGCTAGATAAAAATTTAAAAGAGCTAAGCTCGGAAAATGGAGAATTTATAATAAAACAAATAGCTCTTTTTATATTAAGTCTAGTCGATATAACCGACCCAAAGGCCATAATAAAAAAATCAAATCTTGGTTTTGTGGCTTATGAGCTTGGAAAGATGGCGTATGCAATTCATGAATATGATAGCAATAGGGCATTTTACGGTGTATCCTTACCAATACTAAGTTTTTTTACATCTAGGTTTGCTTCTGTCGTAAATACTTTAAATATAAGTTCAAACTGCAATGTTTTGGTGTTCAAAAGTAATAAAAATTCTAGATCTGGTTTTTTCTTGGACTTTACTCACTTAAATTTAGACTACCGCCCTTTTAAATATAGCATTAACGAAAAAGAGACAAACTATAATACAGATGAAGGATATAGTGTATATGGATATTTAGATGATGTATCTGTATTTGATTACTCCAAAGAGGTTTGCTCTTATGATGTGGTAAATAAAAATTTAGGCTTTGGCTCGAGTGATGATACTTTATTTAGTAGATTAAAAGATGAGATAAAAAGTACAAATGCAAATTTAAATTTTATCTGTGCTTCAAATTTTAACTCTATAAAGTTAGCTAATCTAATAGCAGATAAATCCGATAAAAATAATACCTCAGTAAATGATGAGATGAATAGTAAAGACTTCTCAAATTTAAATAAAAACTACATTGTTCTTTCAAACTCTCCTTTTAGATCAAGTGCAGGATTAAGAGAGGAAGTTATTAGTAAAAGTCTTGATCAAACTATAAAAGATGATATAAATAGATCAAAAAGTAGCAACCTGGTAAAACAAAAATTTAGCGACATAAAGACTCTAAATCCAGTAAAAGACTATAGCAAATATAGTATAGATATAGATCAAAACAATGATAAATCAACTCTTTTACTAAATTTATCTCCATTTGCAAGGATAGAAAAAAGCTATATAGATAATATTGAAGAGAACAAAGAAAAATATAGTGAAAGCTATACAGAAGAAAATAGTAGCGATGCTTATGATTTTCAATTAAATAAATTAAAGTACGATGAGCTTTTTGATATAAATGTCTCTCATATAAATGCTTATGCAAAGCAACCAAAAGATATGGAAAAGATAAAAGAGAGTGAAAAAGAGTATATGGAAAAATCAACTCTAGCATTTAAAGCAGTCTTTGACAGAGTTAATAAAAATGTTAGTGATAGAATGAATTTCGAAGATGACTGCTACGATAAGATAGAAGCGATAAAAGAGTATGAGATATTAGGAGATATAGACTCTGTAAAAAGTGCCGTAAAAGAGATACTAGATGATCAGCCAACTCCGTACTACTCTCTTTTAGAAGTACTTTGCCTTGGCGTGGCTTACTTTATAATGACCAAAAGCTATTCAGGAGAGTTATTAAATAAATCTATAAAAAACTCCCGTGAATATATAAAAATAGATGATGAAGAGATAAGTACTATAAATGCAAATTCTTTTGTAAAATTAGGTGATAGTGATATAAGATTATTCTTTTATAAAGATAGTGCTAAAAGTAGCGGATTAAGCAAAAATGAGTATCTATGTATAGAAGAGATTAGTGATTATATGGATGGTGCAGGAAATACTAAGAATGTATATAGTATAAAAGAACTTTTAGAAGAAAATGATAGTAGCGTAAATACAAATATAAAAGATCCTTTACAAAGTGATCTAATGAAGCTTCTAATAGAGCAAGCCAATGATATAGATGAAAGCTGCAAGAAAGATAAAACTTTGATAAAAGAAGTGATAGCTTCTAAGGATAAAGACGTCTTAAAAAAAGCCATAGACTTAGAATATAAGGCTTATCATAATGATAGAGATATGGATAAAGAGGTAAGCTCTTTACTTGTAAAAACAGCCATTGAAGGATTATTCCCAATAGCAGGCTTTGCAAGTGAAGATGGCATATCTAAAATTTATGAGATGCTTAGCTCTTTTATATTTGAAAGGGATGCAAAGAAATTAAAAGATGCCTTTTTAGACGAGCTTGGAGTATTAAATTTAATAAAAAAACTATTTAGTGCAAAAAAGACTAAACAAATAGATGAATATTTTTTGTATATCACAAGATTAAAAACTACAAATATAGTACTTCAAAGATCAAAGCTAAATTTAATTTTGCAAGCCCAAAATACCTCTATGCTTTATAGAACGATAGAACATTTTAAACTAAATATATCTTACAGCGAGATAACGACATATACTTTTATGAGATACACATATAGCTTTAATATAAGAGATGTAGAGCTTATGAAAGAAGAAATCAAAGACTATACTAAAACTCTTGGTAAAGACATAGGTATCTCTATGATAACCGGTCTAATAGAACTTTATAAAACATCCTATGAAAAACTAGAAGAAAACTACAACGAAATAATGCATACAAGATATACATATAAATTTAATGAAGCTTACGCACTAAATAATATCTCATATAAACCTATGTCTATAAAAGAAGCTTATGATAAAAATAGCACAAATAGCTATTGCTACTATCCAGTAATGATCTATCAAAACTATATAAGCCTAAATTTAAATAGATTATTTCTAGGAGCTAATATAAGTAGTGGAGGACTAGACTATAACTCATTTATCTACTATGATATAAACAATAAACAAAGCAAACTCTCACATAACCTTGCTTCAAAACTAGCACTAAATAACCTTAGTACTTATCTATGCTTAGATGAGCTAAGAGGAGCTGGCAATGAAGTAGATGCAAACTACTTTAAATATGCAAGAAGCAGATATACAAACTCAGATGTAGAGATAAGGGAGTTAAATTTGGATGTGAAAGAGGAGAAAGAAATTTATGATATATACAATAAAGGCAATGGCCAAGATAGAATGAGCTTCTCTTATGCTATAAAAGACTATCAAAAGGCTGTTGAGATAATAAACAAATTTAAAAAAGGAATCTTTAACACCAGTGATGAAAACAATCACTCTAATCTCTCAAGAGATCTAATAAAAGCATTAGATACCATAGGCAACAATAATATTAAAGGGGTATATGTGGGGTGTAAAGATAATTATAAAAATGGAGAGTTAAACATTTCTAAGCCTATAATCCCTCCTCGCCTAATCGGTCGTCTAGCCACCACCATAGTAATGGAAGATGGCTTGTATATAGGATAAAAGATGAAGAAGATTATATTTACAGCTTTAGCTATCTTAGTAATAGCTATATCACTAATAGCAATAAATAAAAGAACGAATAAAGGAAATTTAATGGATAACAATAATACATATATAGTTATAGCTCCGAATGGAAATATGATCGAGATTGATAAGAAGACTAATTTAATAGCTTCTAAAAATATCAAAAATGATAGTGCATACTTAGAGGAAAAATCCCAAATGCTTATTCAAGCTCGCTCCATCCTAGACTCATCTCCATATAAAAACTATAAACCACTATACTATAACCCTAAACCAAATTCTTTAGGTCAAACAGACTATCTATCATTTAAGCCATGGCTAGATATTAGTTATAAACCAAGCTCAACTAAACTATCTCCTTGGACTAAATCAGAAAAAGCTTACTATGAAAGCTTAAAAGATAAGAGAGATAGATATATCTATCTAGTAAAAAGAAGTAATCTAAAATGTACTATGATAGATATTCCTGAAGATGCAATAGCTAGAGTAGATAGTAAAGGCAAACTAACCAAACCAGAATATGCTGAAATTTATGATGAAGTAAATGCTCACAAAGGCACATTAAAATCAATGCTCTTTTCTGCAGAGTGGGGAATATGTGCTGGGATACTTGGAGATCCTATGGGATTTTCACATGGAAATGAAGCAGGCTTTAAAGCAAGAGATTATCAAAGAATTTTCTTAGCAGCTCAATTAGGAGTAGTAAAAGCTTTAGATTTTTTAGGTGATCTATTTGAATACACTACTTATGATATAGGTCTAAACAAAAATTTACAAATGGCTAAAGAATTTAGAAAACTATTTACTAATCCTCCGCTAGATGAATATGGTATGATGCCTTATCTTGATGAAATAGTGGGAAGCTATTTCGTGATGGATTTTAATAGGGATAATTTAGTGGTTATACCAGATGGAGGCTTCTATGCTGGGCTTAGAGAACTTGTAGAAGATAAAGGTAAACTACTAGACCCTAGAGACCTAGATGCTAATGAGACTACAAGAAATGAATTTGATAACTTTATAAAGAAAGTTCTAGATGACAATAAAGAGGATTTTAAAGGTGGGTTTCCTGCAGAGTGGGATGAAAGAAGACTATCTCTTTACATCGACTCCACCATCCTAGAAGCCAAAATAATGTCCCTAACTCCACCTGAGGGCTATCCTAATGCACCATACTACAACACACCTGAAGAGCTAACAAGACTATATGAAGCAGGTAAATTAGACAAAAAGCTAAATCCTTTAATACCAGTAATGTATAGAGAAAGCTTTCCTGAAGATCTTAGGCAAAAGATACTAAGCTATGCAAAAGAGCATAATATAAAGGATTAAAGAATAAATTTAATATCTATGGCTCCAAACGGAGCCAAATTCAAAGACATAGGCATCTCTATGATGACCGGCCTAATAGAACTTTATAAAACCTCATATGAAAAACTAGAAGAAAACTACAACGAAATAATGTATGTAGGCAATATGTTTGTCACACTATTAACTTAAAAAAATAAATTAATTTTAAGAGATAATTAGACTTTTTTATAAGAAAAATCGCAAATAGCGATATATACAGATTTTGATAAAGAATTTCAATATATTTTAATATCAAAATGAGCTGAATTTTGAAAAAATTAAAGCATATTTTTAAACTTGCTTTTAACTTTTTTGTTATAATATCCCAACAAAAATAAAAAGGATATTTTTTATCCTAATTAAGGTTTTAAATTTGAGAGTATATTTAGACAATAACGCTACAACAATGGTTGATCCTGAAGCTTTTGAGCTTATGAAACCATATTTTTGTGAAAAATACGGCAATCCAAACTCGCTTCATAAATTTGGCTCTGAAACACATCCAGCTTTAAGAACAGCACTAGATCAGCTCTATGCCGGACTAAATGCAAAAGATAGCGATGATATCGTCGTTACCTCATGCGCGACTGAGAGCAATAACTGGGTAGTAAAAGGCATCTACTTTGACAAAATAGCAACTGGCGAGAAAAAGCGTATCGTAACAACCGCAGTTGAGCATCCAGCTATTTTGGCAACTTGTAAATTTTTAGAAAAATATGGCGTAGAGCTTACTGTTTTAGATGTAAATAACGATGGTATAGTTGCACCAGAACAGCTAAGAGCTGTAATGGATGAGAATGTAGCACTTGTTTCTATAATGAGTGCAAATAACGAAACCGGCATGATCTTTCCTATAAAAGAGCTTGCTAGTATCGCTCATGAATATGGGGCTTTATTCCACACGGATGCGGTTCAAGCAGTTGGTAAGATAAAGATAAATGTTCAAGACCTTGACGTTGATTTTTTAAGCTTTTCTGCGCATAAATTTCACGGACCAAAGGGTGTTGGAGCACTATTTATAAAAAATAGTATGCCACTAAGTAGCTTGCTTCATGGCGGCGAGCATATGGGCGGACGCAGAAGCGGCACGCTTGATGTTCCTGGCATCATCGGCATGGGTAAAGCACTTGAACTGGCAAATAAATTTATGGATTATGAGCACTCTCATGTTCGCCGTTTGCGTGATAAGCTTGAAGATGCAATTTTAAAAATTCCTGACGTTAGCGTTGTAGGAAAAAAAGAACAACGTGTGCCAAATACCATTTTGGCTTCTATAAAAGGCGTTGAAGGCGAAGCTATGCTTTGGGATCTAAATAAAGCTGGCATCGCAGCTTCAACTGGCTCAGCATGTGCAAGTGAAACATTAGAGAGTAACCCAATAATGGAGGCTATAGGGGCAGATAAAGAGCTAGCTCACACCGCACTTAGACTATCTCTTTCTAGATTTAATACAGAAGAAGAGATTGATTATGCGATCGAGCACATAACAAAAGCAGTAAATAGACTAAGAGGCATCTCTAGTACATTTGCCTACGCCCCAGAATGGCATAAGAGTGGATTATAAAATTTAAAGGAAAATAACATGGCAAAGAATAATTTGATCGGAGGCTCTATCTGGGATGAGTATTCTAAGGTAGTGCAAGATAGGATGAATAATCCTAAATTTATGGGAGAGATAACCGAAGAAGATGCTAAAAAGGCAAACGCAAAGCTTATTGTGGCTGACTTTGGTGCAGAAAGCTGCGGTGATGCGGTTAGGCTATACTGGCTTGTTGATGAAAAGACAGACAAAATAATAGATGCTAAATTTAAAAGCTTTGGCTGTGGCACAGCGATAGCTAGTTCTGATACGATGGCTGAGCTTTGTATCGGAAAAACAGTCGATGAAGCTGTCAAGATCACAAACCTTGATGTAGAAAAAGCTATGCGCGACAATCCAGATACGCCAGCAGTCCCACCTCAAAAGATGCACTGCTCTGTTATGGCGTATGACGTTATAAAAGCAGCTGCGGCAAGCTATAAGGGCATAGACCCAGAGCATTTTGAAGATGAGATCATCGTTTGCGAGTGCGCTAGGGTAAGCCTTGGTACGATTAAAGAAGTGATAAGACTAAATGACCTTCACACGGTTGAAGAGATCACGCAGTACACCAAAGCTGGTGCATTTTGCAAGTCTTGCGTAAAGCCTGGTGGCCATGAAAAAAGAGAATATTATTTGGTGGATATTTTGCGTGATACTAGGGCTGAGATGGAGCGTGAGAAGATCGAAGCTCAGGCAAATGCCCAAGCAAATCACACTTTAGGCGACATTAGCTTTGAAAATATGACGATGGTAGGGCAGTTAAAAGCGGTAGAGTCTGTCATAGATAAAGAAATTCGCCCAATGCTCGAGATGGATGGTGGAAATCTAGAAATTTTAGATATTAGAAATGATAACGGCGAAAATACTGATATTTACATACGCTATCTTGGTGCTTGCTCAGGCTGTGCAAGTGGCTCAACTGGCACTCTTTACGCGATTGAAAATGTCTTGCAAGAGAGCTTAAGCCCAAAAATTAGGGTTATGCCTATTTGATTTTATTGACTAGCCCTTGTGGGCTAGTTTTTATTCTCTTAAAAATTTTAAAATTTCACTTCTAATTTGATCCAAATCACCCACGAATTTTTTTTCAAACTGCGAGCGATTAAAGGTTCGCTGACGTTTTGCTAACTGAGCCGTATGCGTAGTTATGAGCTCTTCAAGCTCGTTTTGAGAAATTTCTTTATCTAAAAATTGCTTGCACTCTTTTAAACCTATTGATTTTAGGGGTTTTGGCTCACTTTTGTATTTATCAAATAAAAATTTTGCCTCATCTATGAGCCCAGCTTCAAGCATGCCTTTTGTTCTCTTTTTGATGCGTTTTCTAAGCTCATCTTTATCCCATAAAATTTCAAATATCGCTAGCTCTTTTATGATGCTCTCTTTAGTATTTTCTCTTAGCCAAATGCTTGGGATTTGGTTACTAAAATTATAAATTTGATACCACTTTTCGAGGCGATAAGAGTCATTTTGACTAAATTTACTTGCAAACTCAGGATCGATTTTTATAGCTAGCTCATAAATTTCTTCATTGCTTAAATTTGGCTCACATTTTGGCACATCTGGTGCAAGTCCGCTAAGCATTGATTTTAGATAAAATCCGCTACCTCCTGTAATGATGAGTGGGCAGTCTTGTAAGCGTGCAAAATCCTTTGCATTTTTATAAATTTCAAAAAATGCCCCAACGCTAAATTCTTCATCAGGATAAATTTCATCTACACCAAAGTGCTTTATAGTTTCAAGCTGTTCTTTATTTGGCTTTGCACTGACGATATCTATCTCTTTATAAAGTGCAAGCGAATCAAGACTTAAGATGACGCCATTAAGCTCCTTTGCAAGCTCAAATGCAAGATCGCTTTTGCCGCTTGCTGTGGTGCCAATTATTGCAAATTCTTTAAACAAGTCTAGCCCTCGTAAAACGAGCTAAAGAGTAAAATTTCATCATTTTTCTCGTTGTTTTTACCATCTTTTATAAGACTTGCCAAAACACCGGCAAAATACGGAGCAAAGCTAAGTTCATTTAGTCCATAAGCTTGGTTGTAGATCAAGTTGCTATATATGTTATCGCGTCCAAGAGCTGGCTTATCGTTTGAGCTAAGAAGCACGTAGTTTGCTCTAAAGCTAGGCTCTTTTAGCTCGCTTATGCCAAGATGTATCTTTAGCTCATTTAAAAATGCATTAATCTTTTCAGTTTTAACAAGCGTATCGATAGCGCCGACTTGTAAATTTGTAATAATCGTAACGCCATTTTTAGTTGGATAAATTTTGGCAAATAGATCATTTAAAATGATTGGTTTTTTAGGGATTTGTCCTTCATTTAGGCTAAGATCAATGGTGTAAAATTTAGCCAAAATCGCATTTATGCTCGTACCTAGCTTATTTGAAAGCTCTAAATTTTTTGAAGCGATCACAAAGTTATCGGCCTCATATTCGCCGTTATTGCCGGTAGCTTTTTGCACTATTTGCCCTTGCGTTTTTAACTCATAAATTTCATCATTTATAAATTTTACCCCAAGAGAATTTAGCTCATTTATCAAAGCTTTTTTGAGCTCATTTATGTCAATACTTGCGTTTTTAACTAAATTTATAGCACCTTTTATGTTTTTATTTATTAGCCCAAAATTTGCAAGCTCTTTATCTACGCTTAAAATTTCTTGCTCGCTATGGGCAACCTTTATCTCATCAAGCTTTTTTTTAAAGCTTTCGTCATTGCTAAAAAGTAGATAAACGCCGCTCTCATCGAAATTTATCTGCGGATATTTGTTGCTTAAATCTCTTAAAATTTCAAAGCTTTTCTTACCAAATTTTGAAAACAAAATTTGCATCTTTTTGTCGTGAGCTTTGGTTGATTTAAGTGTAAAATTTGTCATCCAAGCTCTAAAATTTTCATTTAAGCAAATACTTATATCAAGCTCGCTTTTTTTGCTAACTAGCCCCATAAATGAGCTAGATATCGCTCCATCTTTTGCAAGAGCGTGTGTGCCAAAAGGCGCTAAAATTCCATTTGTAAAATCATCTTTTTGGCTGCTAATAATTAAAATTTCTTCACCCTTTTTAGCTAATTCGTAAGCCGTAAATAACGCACTAAAACTATCTCCAATAATCGCTACTTTGCCCATAATAACCCTTTGTTTTAAATTATTCTTGTAATGATAATATAAATTCAAATTTAAAGCAAAATGGTGTAAAATCAACCATTTTTAAAGAAAATGGAAATTTATCAAATGATAGAAAAATTAAAAATTATTGCTGAACTTATCGTTTTTAAGCATTCTGTTTTTGCTTTGCCTTTTATTTTTGTGGCGATGATAGTTGCTAGTAAGATAGAAAGTGGCTCGGCTTGGTTTGGCTTTAAACTGCTTATTTTGGGTACTTTTTGCGCTGTTAGTGCTAGAAATTTTGCTATGGCTTTTAATAGATACAAAGATGAAGATATCGATAAGTTAAATCCGCGAACTGCGAGCCGTCCAAGCGTTGATGGTCGTATCGGTAGGAGCAATATGCAGCTTTTCATTGCAGCAAATGCGTTTATTTTTATTGTATGCGCTTATTTTATAAATTCGCTCGCATTTTGGCTAAGTTTTCCTATCCTTGCCGTACTTGGCGGATATTCGCTATTTAAACGCTTTAGCGAGCTAGCACACTTGGTGCTTGGCCTTAGCTTAGGTCTTGCTCCTATCGCTGGTGTGGTCGCAGTTAGCGCTGCTATACCGCTTTGGAGCGTATTACTTTGTCTTGGTGTGACATTTTGGGTAGCTGGATTTGACTTGCTTTACTCGCTTCAAGATATGAAATTTGATAAAGAAAACAAGCTCTTTAGCATACCAGCTATTTACGGCGACAAGGCTACGCTTTTTTTATCGGCCATTTTTCACGCTTTGGCTTTTATATTTTGGCTGCTTTTTGCTTGGGCAGCTGGGCTTGGAGCGATGGCATTTTTTGGAATTTTGGTAAGTGGCGTTATTTTATTTTTTGAGCATAGGATCGTAAGACGCGACTTTAGTAAGATAGATAGAGCATTTTTTACATTAAATGGTTATTTGGGAATTTTATTTTTTATCTTTGTTTGGATTAGCGTATTATGAGTGAGATTAAGCTGTTTAAAGCACCTCTTGATATGGAATTTGAGTCTGATAAAGATGGGAGCGAGAAATTTAAAAGAGAGTTTGACTCTATCTTGCCGGGCGAAGAGGACGCGCTTGGGGCTTGGCTAAAACGAGCTAAATCACGTGGCGAAACCAAAGAGAGCGATCAAGTTTTATTAACTTTGCTGATAGAGCTTCATAGAAAAGTAGATGCTCTGAGTGATTATATTAAAAATGAACATAAGCAATATTTGCCACTAAAAGAGAGAGCGAGTATCGAAGAAATAGGCTTTACACATATAAAAATAAGCGAAGAAAAATTTATAAAAGATGAAATTTACTACGCAAGGATTGCTATGCCTATCTTCCCAAAGAGAAATTTGAGCCTTTATTTAAGGGCTGTTAGTGAAAATTTAGCAAAGATAGAAAATATGCATGAAGAGGATGAAGCCGACTGGAACGCTTACGTAACAGCTAGAGAGCGTGTAATGATAAGAGAAATGAGAGCGAATTCGTAAAGGAAAAATATGGAAATTTATATTTTTTTAGGCTTTGGTATCGTTTTGGCGATAATAGTAGCTTTAATGTTGATAAAAGATAGTGAGACAAATAAAAAATTTGCGAGATTTGAGCGAGCGATAGAAAGCGTTATGCAAGAAAATTTTAACCTCAAAAAGCAAATTTCAATGCTTGAAGGCGAGGCATTTAAAAATAGTGAACAATATGAGCCACTTAAAAAACAGATAAAAGAAAATATTGATTTGCAAATAAATGAGAAAATTGTGCCAATAATTCGTGCGATTAAGAGCATCGAGCGAGTAATTGATGATTTTGCAACAGAGCAAAAAGATAGAATTGTTAGTCTTGAAGAGCGAACAAGAGATATTAATAAAATCGCACCAAGTGTCATCAATGAAGAAGAGCAAATTTTAAAAATGTTTAAAGACGGAAAAAGTGCAGCGATGATCGCAAAGGACCTTCATGTTGGAATGGGGCGAGTCGAGTTTGTGCTTAAATTTCATAAATTAGCCTAAATTTATAGGCTAATTTTAAAAAGACTAATCCACTCTTAAACTACAAAAATTGGCTTAAATTTTTATTTTGATTTAAATCTTTTAACATATAATTGAAAAAATTATAAAAAGCTCTAACCAAGCTTAAGAAGGTGCTTTATGCTAATCGATAAATATGGTCGGGTTGTTGATTATTTAAGGATTTCTGTAACTCAGCGTTGCAACTTTAGGTGTAGGTATTGTATGCCTACAACGCCATTTAGCTGGACGCCAAGGGAGAATTTATTAACCTTTGAAGAGCTATTTTTATTTGTAAAAGTGGCTATCGATGAAGGTATAAAAAAGATAAGAATTACTGGTGGCGAACCGCTTGTACGTAAGGATTTGGACGTTTTTATAAAGATGATAAGTGATTATAATCCAGACATCGATCTAGCACTTACTACAAATGGCTATATGCTTTCACACTTTGCCAAAAGGTTAAAAGACGCTGGACTAAAGCGCATAAATATGTCACTTGATACACTAAATGAGCAAAAGGCTAAATTTATCGCACAAAAAAGCGTTTTACACGAAGTTTTAGCTGGCTTTGAAGCAGCTCATGATGCTGGATTAAAGGTAAAAATAAACACTGTCGCACTAAAAGGCGTAAATGATGATGAGCTTATAAATTTGCTCGAGTTTGCTAAATTTAGAGATTCTCAGATTAGATTTATTGAGTATATGGAAAATTCACACGCTAAAGATGATCTAAAAGGGCTAAGTAGCGATGAAATTTTAAAAATTATCTCACAAAAATATAATGTTACAAAAGATGGAAAACTACCAAATGCGCCTGCATCTATTTATAGACTTGATGATGGTTATAAATTTGGGATCATTGATCCACACAAGCACGACTTTTGCGAGAGTTGCAACCGCATCAGACTAAGTGCTGAGGGACTTTTGATACCTTGCCTTTACTTTGAAGAGGCTCTTAGCATCAAAAAAGCGGTTGAAAAAGGTGATATCGTAGCTGCAAGTGAAATTTTAAGGCAAGTACTAGCAAACAAGCCAAAAGAGAACAAATGGGCGATAGGTGCTAACAATGAAACCTCTTCGCGTGCCTTTTATCAAACTGGTGGTTGATGAGCAAAGAGCTAGAGCTAGTTGAAGCGTTTTTAAGTATTCAAGGCGAGGGAGCTTACCAAGGCAGACTCGCCATATTTTTACGCTTTTTAGGCTGCAACTTAAACTGCTCTGGCTTTGGCGTGCAAACAAAATCTTTAAAAACTGGCGAAAGCTTACTAGGATGTGATAGCATAAGGGCTGTTTTTAAAGGGCATTTTAATTATAAAATTTACAGTGTAGATGAAATTTTAGGCATAGTTGACAACCTATGCAAAGGCTTAATGCAAAAACCGATCATTGTTTTAACCGGTGGCGAGCCGCTCATCTGGCATGAAAATGAAAATTTTATAAATTTGGTAAAGAAATTGCTTGAAGATTATGAAGTGCATTTTGAAACGAATGGCACTATCTTAATTAATTTTGCTAAATATGAAATTTATAAAAAATGCCACTTTGCACTTGGTGTAAAGCTAGTAAATAGCGGAGTTAGTGAGCAAAAACGCATAAATTTAGATGCTATTTTGGCTATTAAAAATAATGCAAGAAGCAGCTTTTTAAAATTTGTCCTCTCGCACTTTGACAAAAGCGAGTTGGACGAGATTATAAATATAAAAAATCAAGTTGATTTACCAGTTTGGTGTATGGCAATAGGAGCAAATAGAGCTGAGCTAAACGAAAATGCTTTAAAAACAGCAGAATTTGCCATAAAGCATGGATTTAATTATTCAGAGCGTATCCACATCAGGCTTTGGGGCGATAAAGAAGGTGTTTGATGATTATTAGAAAGCTTTTTAGATTTGAAAATGCACATATTGTGAGATTTTGTAGCTCAAAGCGTTGTAGGACTAGCATCCACGGGCACAGCTATGTGGCTGAAATTTTACTTAGCTCAAATTTTCTTGATAATGCCGGCATGGTTTATGATTTTGGCTTAATGAAACAAAATATAAAAACGATCATTGATAGTTTTGATCACGCTACGACAATATTTTCAGGCGATAATGATGAATATAAAAATGATCTAAAAAAGCACTCGGCAAGATGGATCGAGATCCCGCTAAATCCAAGTGCAGAGCAGTTTTGTCGTATATTTTTTGTTATGATAGAGCGGCTGCTTGAACTTAGCGTGATGAATAACGGTGAGCGTGAAGTGAAGCTTCATAGCATTATCGTGCATGAGACTGATACTGGCTATGCACAGTGCTTTAAAGAGGATGCCGTAAATGCGCAAATGGGCGAGATAAAGCTAGATGAGATAAAATTTTCAGATGCTATCATAGAAGAGTGGGAAGATAAAAATTTATTCGAGAAAATGAAAAATAGGTTAAAAATAGAAATTCCAAAGGACGTTTGATGAAAAAAATTATAACTTCTTTTTTATTTATAGCTGGTCTATTTGTGGGTTGTGGAGATAAAGATGAGGCTAAAAATGATATTAGCGAGCCAGTGCCGAGTGACGTAACCATAGCCCAACCAGACGCAAATGTCACAATCGATGAACAACTTCCGCCTGAACCAGTCGTTGAAGAGAACGAGCCTTCTAAAGATAAGAAATGAACGAACATCTCTCCTCACTTTTTGCATACACTTTGCCTTTTCATGTGACATTTTTTTATGCACTAGTTGCCTGTAATGTGCTTTATTTAATACTTACTCAGTTTGGTAGCAATAGTAAAAACTATGTGCTTCGTATAAGATATTTTTTACCGATTTATCATATGCTACTTAGTTTTCTTACGCTTACTGGACTTATTTTATGGGCGTATTATGGATATGAGTTTAAATTTAATGCCATAAAAATGTTAATTATCTTAATAATTTTAATCGCACTTAGTGCCATAGGTTTTAAAAGGCTAAAAATTTATGCAGTTAATGGTGACTTAGAAAAATTTAAAAAATTCGCCCTTATTAAGGGTTTTTGCGATCTTATTTTAGTCTTAGTTGCAGGGATTTAGATGAAATTTTTATATGATAAAAATGCAGGTAATGAAAGTTTAAAGATAGTAAATGAAGCTTTTTTGCATATAAAAGCTAGAAGAATGCAAGCTGGTGAGCGAATAAGTGTTAGAAATTTACGAGACTTTAAAGAGTATATTTATGAAATTGATGAGATTGATAGGCGAAGTGCGAGCTTAAGTCTTGTCTTTGCTAGCTTAAATGGTGAGCAAAAATTCGACTTTACGATCGCTTGGGCTATCGTCGATCCAAAGACGATCGAAAAGACATTACCATTTTTAAACGAACTTGGTGTTGGTAAAATAGCTTTTGTCTATACTAAATTTTCTCAAGCAAATTTTAAGATAGATATTGAAAGGCTAAACTATATAAATGCTCTATCTTGCGAGCAGTGCGGACGAATATCGCTAATGGAGTTTGAAATTTACAAAAATTTAGATGACCTAATAAGCGTTTATAAAAATGTCTCGGCCATAAATTTTGGCGGTAAAAATTTAAATGAAAAAAAAGATGATGAAATTTTAATAATTGGTCCAGAGGGCGGATTTAACGAGGATGAGACGGCTAAATTTAAAAATAGCTACGGCCTAAATACAAAAAATATCTTAAGATCACAGACCGCGGTTATCTCAGTAGCGGCAAAATTCCTGGCTTAATTTATTTGATTTTTAGATTTCTTTTTATATAATCAGCAACTTTTAATGTAGATAATTAGCCCAAAAATAATAAAGGAAAAATGATGAAAAAAGATATCCATCCAGAATACGTAGATTGCACTGTAACTTGTGCTTGCGGAAACACTTTTAAAACAAAGTCAAACAAAAGCGAGATCAGAATTGACATTTGCGACAAGTGCCACCCATTTTTTACAGGCAGCGAAAAGATAGTTGACAGTGCCGGCCGTGTTGAGAAATTTAAGAAAAAATACGCTCAAAAATAAGCCTTGCTCTACTTTATTCCTACTCCAATAGGAAATTTAGAAGATATCTCACTTCGCGCGATTAGAATTTTGCGTGAATGTGAGATAGCTATTTGCGAAGATACAAGAGTCTGCAAAAGTCTTGTAAATCTGCTAAATGAACGCTTTGACGCAAGTATAAATATATCAAAATTTATTCCATTTCACACTCATAATGAAGATGACTTTTTCACAAATTTAAGTGATGATTTTTTTAGCAAAAATGTAGCCTACATGAGCGATGCTGGTATGCCAGGTATCAGCGATCCTGGAGTAAGTCTAGTAAGATACGCTCAAAAAAATAACATTGAATATGAAATTTTAAGTGGAGCAAATGCTGCACTTTTAAGTGTAGTTGCAAGCGGACTTTGCGATAAGGAATTTGTCTTTTTAGGCTTTTTGCCAAATACTGGCAGAGATAGGTCTTTGGCTATCCAAAATGCTCTAAATTTAGCTTATCCAGCCGTTATTTACGAAAGTCCAAAACGCATACTAGGCTTAGTACAAAGCATCGCAAATCTAGAACCTGAGAGAGAAATTTTTGCCATAAAAGAGGCCACTAAAAAATTTGAGACTAAATTTAAAGAAAAGGCTCAAAATTTAGCTCAAATTTTAGAAAAAGCAAATTTAAGTGGAGAGTGGGCGGTTGTCATCTCAAAAAGTGACAGAACAGCCACTCAAAATATCACAAAAGATGAGATACTTTCGCTTGATCTTGCTCCAAAAGTAAAAGCAAAATTGCTTAACAAAATAACTGGAGAAGATGTAAAAAAGATATATGATGAACTTACGAAAGCTTAAATTATAGGCTACAAAACTACTAAGCGATACTAAAACGAAAGTGTAAAATTTACTCTAGTTACATACAAAAATAAGTTAAATTTTAATTGACTTTAGCTACTATAAGTTACCATGATAATATACGGAAAACAACTATTTTTACATATTTTGAACAAGCGACCACAGATATTAGAAGAGATATATCTCTCAAAAGAGTGTGACAAAAAACTCTTCTCTAAAATTTGTGGCACAGGCAAAAAAATCATCCGCGTGGATAATCAAAAAGCACAGTCTTTAGCTCGCGGTGGGAATCATCAAGGTTTTTTAGCGAATGTTAGTGAGTTTGAATTTTCAGACATTGCTGAGCTTAAAAAGCTAAATTTTATCGCTATTCTTTATGGTATAAGCGATGTTGGCAATATCGGTGCTATCGCTAGAAGTGCCTATGCTCTAGGCTGCGAAGGTCTTGTGATAGTGGCAAAAAGTATAAATATGCAAGGTGTTTTAAGATCAAGTAGTGGCGCTGCTTATGAGATACCAATAGCAATTTTTGAAGACGGGCTTAGTTTGCTAAATGAACTAAAACAATTTGGTTTTAAAATTTATGCAACAGCAAGTAATGGCAAAAACGTAAAAGAGATGAGGTTTGCTGGTAAAAGAGCTTTGGTGATGGGCTCAGAGGGCGAAGGCATACCGCAAAAGGCTCTAGCAAAGTGTGATGAGTGTATTGGTATAAAGTTAAAAGAAGGCTGGGACTCCTTAAATGTAAGTGCAGCTTTTGCAATAATTTGTGACAGGATGATAGATGAATGAATTAGAGAATTTAAAAGAGATAGGTATAAAGGAAATTTCACGTAAAACGCATATTGAGCCTACATTTTTACAATATATTTTTGATAAAAATTTTGAAAAATTATCACGTTTAAATATTCGAGGCTATGCCAAGATTTTGCAACGTGAATATGATGTTGATTTGAGCGAGTTGCTCGCTGAATATGATGCCTTTATGCAAGAAAATACTCCAGATGAGAGTCACAAAACCAAAGTTACTCCAAAAATTTCTTCTTACACTCCAAAAGATATTACCATACAAAAACAAAGCGGTAGTGGCGGTGCTGGATTTTTATTTTGGTTCATCATTTTAGCTATTATCGCTGGCGGGGCATATCATTTTGATGCTTATAAATATATCGAGAATTTTTTATCGTTTTTAAATGATGAGAATAAAAGCGTGAGCTATTCGCAGTCAAGTATAGTAAATGAGGTGAAGAAAAATATCATCGATACAAATATCACCATCTCTCAAAATAGCCCTAAAATAGAAGCAAACGTATCAAGTGTGAAAATTTCAGCTCCAGTTGAGCAAAATGTGACAACAAGTCCTGCAAACATGGAGCAAAACGCTATGAAGCCAAGCATGGTGGCTCAGCCAGCTCCTAAGATAGAGCAAAACATTACAAAGCCACTAAATGAGGCGGTCATTACGCCAAAACAACGTGTATGGATAGGCATCATTAACCTTGAAAATGGTCAAAAAGTATCAAACGACACAAGTAAAAGCATAAATATAAATTTAGACCAAAGACAGCTCGTAGTTTGCGGAAATGGCAACATTGAGCTAAAGATCGGTGATAAGGTGACAAAATATAATCCAAGCCGTCCAGCTAGATTTTTAGTAGAAAATGGAGAGATGAAATTTGTGAGTTATGATGAGTTTGTAGAACTTAACAAGGGCAAATCTTGGTAAGAAAAATAGCGATTTTCACCGCTTTTAGTGTATTTGCCTATGCTTTTAGCTTACAAACTAGTGCAAGTGCTTTAAGCAATGCTGAAAATGTGCAAATCTCTTTAGAAAATTTAGACCAAAATGGCTCACTCAATGTCAGTGAGCTAGTATCAAGATTAAAACAAAACTCAAGTTACGATAGCATTTCATTTGGTTCAAATAGTTTGAATTTAAAATTTATAAGTGAGCAAAAGGTTCCTTCTACATTATTTGTAAAATCAATAAATTCAACTCTAGACGATGCCAATATAAGTATTTCAAGGATAAATTCTCTAAAAAATGGAGATCAAATTTCTTATGGAATTTCGGCCATAAAAAATGGTGGAATAGATCCAAGTTTATTAAGCTTAGCACTTAGTCAAAGCGGTTTTAGAATTTTAGGATTTGATAGGGTTGATGGGAATTTAGAGATATTTTTAGATGCTCAGAATATGATCCTTAAGGCTACAAAGGTAAATTTTGACGAAGAGACGCCACTTTTAAAAAGCAGTGGTACTTATTTTGTTGATGTTGAGGGTGCAAGTAGTCTGGATATCGCATCAAAAGAGTCAAATAGATGGATGCCACTTGTTAGGATTTATGATAAAAATTTAAATCAGATTGACTCTATAAAAGATGAGCAAGCAAAAACCGCCGTTTCTATAAATTTAGCAATAGGCGCAAAATACGCATTAATTAGCGATAATGTTGATATAAATAATATAAAAAATGAGATAATTATCAAGCTTATAAAATAGGAGTAAGCAGTGTTTGATGAGATAAGATTTAATACAATTGAGCGTTTGCCAAACTACGTTTTTGCCGAAGTAAATGCAATAAAAATGGCTGCACGAAGAGCTGGCGAGGACATCATCGACTTTTCTATGGGTAATCCTGAGGGCAGAACACCGCAGCACATTGTCGATAAACTATGCGAAAGTGCGCAAAAGGACAAGACTCACGGCTACTCAGCCAGTGCTGGAATTTACAAGCTCCGCCTTGCCATTTGCAACTGGTACAAAAGAAAATACGGCGTAAATTTAGACCCAGATACCGAAGCAGTCGCCACGATGGGTAGCAAAGAGGGCTTTGTTCACTTAGCTCAAGCCGTGATAAACCCAGGCGATGTGGCTATCGTGCCTGACCCTGCTTATCCGATACACACGCAAGCGTTTTTATTTGCTGGCGGAAGTGTCGCAAAGATGCCACTTTACTATAATGATAAATTTGAGCTAGATGAGAATAAATTTTTTGAAAATTTGATCCAAACTATACACGCAAGCTCACCAAAGCCAAAATACGTAGTCGTAAATTTCCCTCACAATCCAACGACCGTGACAGTGCAAAAGAGCTTTTACGAGCGCCTTGTAAGTATTGCAAAACAAGAGAGATTTTACGTTATCTCTGACATCGCCTACGCTGATCTTACATTTGATGGCTACAAAACGCCAAGTATCTTTGAGGTTGATAGTGCAAAAGACGTTGCAGTCGAGTGCTATACACTTTCAAAAAGCTATAACATGGCTGGCTGGAGAGTTGGCTTTATGTGTGGAAATAAAAGGCTTTGTGCAGCACTTAAAAAGATAAAATCATGGGTTGATTACGGCATGTTTACACCGATCCAGGTGGCTGCCACAGTCGCACTTGATGGTGATCAAAGCTGTGTTGAAGAGATACGCCAAATTTATGAAAAAAGAAGAGATGTGATGATAGAGGCCTTTGCTCAGGCTGGTTGGGAGCTTAAAAAACCAAGCTCTAGTATGTTTATCTGGGCGAAACTTCCGCCAAAGGTTAGTCATCTGGGCAGCCTTGAGTTTTCAAAGCAGCTTCTTACAAAAGCATCGGTTGCCGTTAGCCCGGGTATTGGTTTTGGCGAGGGCGGAAACGACTATGTGCGTCTAGCTCTTATCGAAAATGAAAATAGGATAAGACAAGCAGCAAGAAATATAAAAAAATATTTGAAAGAATTTGAATGAATGTAGCGATATTGGGCGTTGGAACAGTTGGTGAGTCAGTTGCTAAAATTTTACTAAAAAACAAAAAACTAATCGCAGCAAGAAGTGGCGAGGAGATCGTGCCAGTCATCGGAGTGGTTAGAAATTTAAATAAAAAAAGAGACGCTAGCATCCCTTTGACTGACGATATAAATAGCGTTATAAACCGCGATGATATCGATGTTTTTGTCGAACTTATGGGTGGTGTGGAAGAGCCTTTTAGGGTTGTGAGTGAAATTTTAAAGCGAAAAAAAGCAGTCGTAACAGCGAACAAAGCACTCCTTGCCTATCATAGATACGCCCTACAAAATTTAGCCAAAAATATACCATTTGGCTTTGAAGCAAGTGTGGCTGGTGGCATACCGATCATTAGAGCCTTAAGGGAAGGCTTAAGCGCAAACCATATCGTTAGTATAAATGGCATACTTAACGGAACTAGTAACTTTATCCTAACCTCGATGATGGACGAGGGTTCAAATTTTAAAGACGCACTTAAAAAGGCGCAAGAGCTTGGGTATGCCGAGGCTGATCCAACATTTGATGTGGGTGGCTTTGATACGGCTCATAAGCTGCTTATCCTAGCAAGCATCGCATACGGTGTACATGGCGATCCAGAGGATATCTTGATCGAAGGGATACAAGGTATCACACCAGAAGATATATTTTTTGCAAAAGATTTCGAATACTCAATAAAACTTCTGGCCATTGCCAAAAAAAGTGAGGGTAAAATCGAGCTACGTGTGCATCCAGCGCTTGTGCCACAAAATAAAATGATAGCAAAGGCAAGTGGTGTGACAAATGCGATCAGTGTCGTTGGCGAGGTCGTTGGCGAGACGATGTACTATGGGCCTGGAGCTGGTGGCGATGCAACGGCAAGTGCGGTGATCAGCGATCTTATCGACATCGCAAGAGATAGTAAGTCACCAATGCTAGGATATAAAGCACCTTTTGAATTAAATACGCTTGAGCTACTTGATCGCGATAGGATAAAGACGAAGTACTACTTTAGATTAAAAGTCGAAGATAAAATGGGTGTGCTAGCAAAGATCACAAATTTAATGAGCGAAAATAACTTATCGATCGATAGCATACTTCAAAAACCAAAAGATGAGAGCGAATTTGCGGTATTGTTTTTTACGACACATACAAGTCTTGAGGCTGATGTAAGAAGGACAATTGAAATTTTAAAAGAGCAAGAGTATATAAAAGAAGAGCCATTTATGATGAGGATCGAGGAGTAGTTTGGGGCTAAAAGAGTATCTCTTTGGCAAAAGCTCAGAAGATAGGGCATGCGAATTTTTACAAAAGCTCGGTTTTATCATTTTAGAGAGAAATTTTCACTCTAAATTTGGCGAGATCGACATCATTGCACTAAGTAGTGATAAAATTTTACACTTTATAGAGGTAAAAGCAACTAGCGGAGAATACGAGGCAGAATATAGACTAAATAAGGCAAAATATATAAAAATTTTAAAAACTATAAATTTTTATATGATGAAAAATGAGCCAAATAGAGATTTCCAAGTCGATTTGCTCGTCATAAAAAATGAAGATTTAGAACTGATAGAAAATATTAGTTTATAATAAAATTTATTATTTAGATAAAATTTAAATTTAATTTGTATAATTGCCACATTTTAAAAATAAGGAGAAAAAATGGGAAAATACATCGAACTTACAAAAGAAAATTTTGATGTTACAAAAGAAGGCGTTGCTTTAGTAGACTTTTGGGCTCCATGGTGCGGACCTTGCCGTATGCTAGCTCCAGTGATCGAAGAACTTGCTGAAGACTTTGACGGCAAAGCAAAAATTTGCAAGGTAAACACTGATGAAGTGCAAGATCTTGCAGTTGAGTTTGGCATCAGATCGATCCCAACATTGCTATTTTTCAAAAATGGCGAGCTAGTTGAACAAATGGTCGGTGCACAGTCAAAACAAGCCTTAACTGACAAACTAAATTCGCTTCTTTAATGAGCGAAAAAAGAAGAGGAAGTCTGCTTCCTCTTATATATATATTTGGTTCATTTTTTGGTGCAGCTATGATAGCAGCTGCATTTGCGTATAGTAACTATCGTTTTTCACAATATAAATTTGTTGATTTTGCGAAGCTAGTTTTCTACGAAAAAAGCGAAATTTTTACTCCAAAAGAGCCAAAATACACGCTTTTAATCTTCAGCTCAAATCAATCAAAATTAGATGAAATTTTACCAATCAAAAATGAAACAGTTGTGGCAATCGATATCTTTCAAAAAAGATATGAGTCAAACTCAACACTAAAATATATAAGCTCAGATATTAATACGGTCTTGGAGCTGATGCGAAATTTGAGCATTACAAAGCTTCCAAGTAGTGTTGAGATAGTTCATCAAAGGGGTGAAATTTATAAACAAAATTCGCCCATAAATGTTTTAGAATAAAGGAAATTTATGCTTGATTTAGCGATCATCGGAGGCGGTCCAGCAGGACTAAGCGCCGGACTTTACGCCACTAGAGGCGGACTAAAAAATGTTGTAATGTTTGAAAAAGGCGAGCCTGGCGGTCAGATCACCTCTAGCTCAGAGATAGAAAACTACCCAGGTCAAAAAGCCCCTGGTGAGAGCGGCTTTGACTTTATGAGCACTTGGTGGAAGCAGTGTAGCGCATTTGGACTAGTTCATAAGTGGGCAAATGTCGTTGGCGTTAGAAAAAACAGCGACGGCATCTTTGAAATTTTACTTGAAGGTGGCAAAAGCGAGCAGGCAAAGGCTGTCATCGTAGCAACTGGCTCAACCCCAAGACGCGCTGGCTTTAAGGGCGAAGATGAGTTCTTTGGCAAAGGCGTAAGCACATGCGCAACATGCGATGGATTTTTTTACAAAAACAAAGAGGTAGCCGTCCTTGGCGGTGGTGACACAGCTGTTGAAGAGGCACTTTATCTAGCAAATATCTGCTCAAAAGTCTATCTTATCCATAGACGTGACGAGTTTAGAGCAGCACCTACGACCGTTGAAAAAGCTAGAAAAAATGAAAAAATCGAATTTATAACAAGTGCAACGATAAAAGAGGCACTTGGTGATAAAATGGGTCTAACAAAGATCGTACTTGATACCAAAAATGGAGAGCGCGTACTTGATGTGCCGGGAATTTTTACCTTTGTCGGACTAAATGTAAATAACGAAATTTTAAAAGATGAAAACGGCAAATTTATCTGCGATATGGTCGATGGTGGACAGGTTAAGACAAACCTTAAGATGCAAACCAGCCTGAATGGGCTCTTTGTAGCAGGTGATATCAGAGAGGACGCTCCAAAGCAAGTCATCGTAGCAGCAGGTGATGGCGCAGTGGCTGCACTTAGCGCTATGAGCTACATAGAAAGCTTGCATTAATACTCAAATTTAGCCAAATTTTTGGCTAAATTTCTCTTCTTTTTTTCTATCAAATTTTTTGATTTTATACGTATTTTTAAAGCCTATTTGTAATCTATCTATAATAAATTTTATGTTAAATTTCAATCAAAAATCAAAGGATAAATTTTGGTAAAAATAGGCCTTTATGGTGCTAGTGGAAAGATGGCTCAAAGTATCATTTCTTGTTTAAAAGATGAAAAAGATGCCACTTTAGGCATCGCTTTTAGCCAAAAAAATCAGGTTGAAAATTTAAGTAGCGAACTTTTGACAAATGACTTTGCTAAATTTTTTGAAGCATGCGATGTGATAATCGACTTTAGTCAAAAAGAGGCGACCATGGCACTGCTAAACTACGCTAGAACTAATCCAAAACCACTAGTTATCGGTACGACCGGGTTAAATGACGAAGATAAAAACTTACTCCATTTAGCATCTGGAGCTATGCCTATTCTTTACGCAACAAATATGAGTTTGGGCGTAGCTGTACTAAACCGCCTTGCAAGGATCGCTTCAAAAACATTAAGAGAATTTGACATAGAGATAGTAGAGCAACACCATAGGCACAAAAAGGACGCTCCAAGCGGCACAGCAATGACCTTAGCTGGTTGCGTGGCTGAGGCTAGGGATCTAAATTTAAAAGATGTTTTAGTAACTGGTAGAGCCGGCATGGTAGGGGCTAGGAGCAAAGACGAGATCGCAGTCATGGCACTTCGTGGTGGAGATGTGGTCGGTCGCCACACGGTTGGCTTTTATAATGACGGCGAATTTATCGAGCTAAATCACACCGCAACGAGTAGGGCAACCTTTTCAAAAGGTGCGATCAGGGCTGCCATTTGGCTAAAAGATCAAAGTAGTGGCCTTTACTCGATAGACGATAGTTTAGGGCTTGATGATTAAATTTGAGCTTGATGATGTAGAGAGCTACAAGCTAGAATTTGGTAATAAATTCTACCTACCGGAGCGTGAAAAGCGTCAAAATTTAAGAACTGGCGATATAGTAAAGCTTATATTTAGATTTGAAGATGATAAGTTTGCTCAGGTTGAGCGCATGTGGGTGGTCGTTAGCAAGACAAATAACGGCGAATTTACCGGCATTTTAGACAATGAACTATTTCAAAAGGCTGTTTAAATGCTGGCGATGAGATCAAGTTTAACTACAAAAATGTTCTTGAAATTTACAAAGATGATGAAAACTAAAGGAAAAAAATGTGTGCAATAGTTGGTATTATAAATTCTAAAGATGCAGCAAAGACTGCCTATTATGCGTTATTTTCTATGCAGCATCGCGGCCAAGAGGCGAGTGGTATTAGCGTTTGTGATGACGGAGAAATTTCTACTCACAAGGGTAATGGACTAGTTACAGAGGTCTTTAATGAAGAAATTTTAAGATCACTAAAAGGCGATATGGCTATTGGTCACAACCGATATGCAACTGCTGGTAAAAACTCGGGTCGTGATGCCCAGCCAATAGCCGCTAATTACTCTTTGGGACAAATTTCAATCGTCCATAATGGAAATTTGGTAAATAAAGATGAGGTTAGAGATGAGCTTATTAAAGATGGCGCGATATTTCAGACAAATATGGATACTGAAAATATCATCCATCTAATCGCAAGAAACCATAGCAAACACTTGCAGGACCGTATTATTGCAGCACTTGACAAGATAAAAGGTGCTTATTGTCTGCTTATCCAGTCACGCCATAAAACCTTTGCCATAAGAGATCGCTGGGGTGTTAGGCCACTAAGCCTTGGCAAGCTAAAAGATGGTGGATATATCGTAGCTAGCGAGACTTGTGCTTTTGATCTTGTGGGGGCTAGCTTTATAAGAGATATCAGGCCTGGTGAGATGATAGTTTTTGAACATGGAAAAAGTGAGTTTCAAAGCATTCAAATTTATGAGCCAGATCCTAGAATATGTGCATTTGAATATATCTATTTTGCACGTCCAGATAGCGTGATAGAAGGTAAAAGCGTATATGAAGTTAGAAAAAAAATGGGTGAAGTACTAGCTAAGAAGAGCAAAATTAAAGCAGATTTCGTCGTACCTGTACCAGATAGCGGAGTGCCAGCAGCACTTGGATATGCAAATGAGAGCAAGATCCCATTTGAGCTAGCTATCACTAGAAACCACTATGTGGGTAGAACCTTCATCGAGCCAAGCCAAGAGATGAGAAATTTAAAAGTTAAGCTAAAACTTAACCCTATGTCATCGGTTCTAAAGGGTAAAAGTATCGTTGTTATCGATGATAGTATCGTTCGCGGTACTACTTCAAAAAAGGTGGTTGATCTTTTAAGACATGCGGGCGCTAAAGAGATTCATTTTAGAGTCGCTTGTCCTGAGCTTAAATACCCAGAGCGATATGGCATCGATACGCCAAGCTTTGAAGAGTTAATAAGCTCTAAAAAAAGTGCAGAAGAAGTAAGAGAATATATCGGTGCAGATAGCTTAGAATTTTTAAGCATAGACGAACTTAAAGAAAGTATCGGCAATGAGCGAAAATATTCGCTTGTGAGCTTTGATGGTGACTATTTCATAAAGTGAAAAATTTAGCCATTTTTTTGCTTGTTGCGCTATTTTTTAGCGGTTGTTCACAAAAGAATCCAAGCAAAAAAGATGAAATTTCTATTTACGTAAGCTATTATGAGATAAATGGCACAAAACAGCAGCTACAAATAAAAACTGCCCAAAATTTTGTAGAACAAAATGCTAGTGTGCCATTTTTTGGTGTAGTAAATTTTTTATCAGAAGATAAAATTTTAAATGCTTATTCGCTTGCAAAAGGTACTATAAATGTACTTGAAGTAAATAATAGCTCTATAAATTTAAATAAATCAAGTGATATTCTGACTTTAAAAAAAGCTAATGAGATAAAATTTTATGAGATAAGGCCTGATGTACTTGAGAGTGTTAAATTTAGCTCACAAAATAGTGTTTGCAGCGATTTTTTGTTACAAAAGCCAGTGCATGTAAATGTAGCAACAAACTACTATTTAAGAGATGATAGTTTTTTTGCAAGCTTAATAGAGGCAAATTTCTTTTATAAAAAAGGTGCAAAGATCCTAAAAAAAGAGTTTGTTTATAATATAGCCGAGACTAAAATCCTACAAGAAGCAAAAGAATTTACGCAAAAGACAAAGCAACTTTTCTTAAATGATCTACAAAAATTGGGCAGGCTACTTGACATACTTTGTACTTTTTAAATCTTTATCTTAAAAATTAGTATTCATTTCAGATACTAAAAAGATAAAATTTACTCTAAAATCAAACTAAGACTTAGTGTTTTATCCTATAAAATTTGTAAAAATTTGCTTTAAATTTGACTTAGTAGCAATTTAGTTTTGTGATATTCATGCCATTTTTAAAATAAGGCGGATATGGCATATATACGGTAAATGGTGTGCTTTTTTGCTTTGGTAAATTTTTGGCTACATCAAATTTATATTCAACTGTATTTGGCCTCTCGTCCTTATCTGTGCCAAGAACCCATGAAAAAAATGAAAGCCCACTTGGCTTAAAAAATGCTTCCCCACCAAGGTCATTTTTATTTAGTGGTTGGTTGATTAGTTTGACTGTCAGTGTGCAGTTGCTAATTGTAAATTTACCGATGTTTCTCACTTGCCCCTTAAAAACGATACTCTCGTTTCGCAAAATTCGCTCACTTTTTACATTTTCGAGCATACCTTTTTTTGTATATTTATCAAGCACTAGCATTAAAAAAACAGCAAGTGTGGTTGAGACTAGAATGTTTGTAAAAAATAGTGATAAAAATAACTTTCGCTCAGCTCTAAGCGAGAGAACAAGAAATAAAATAGAAAGCAGAGCAATCGCAAAAAGAACGATAATATGAACGATCGTAAAATATGCTGAGCTCATCAAAAACACTCCACTTTTTTAGAGATATTGTAGTCTATAAATGCGAAATCATTGACAAATTCTTTAACCTCAATGCTTTGCTTTGGCAAAAATTCCTCGTTTAAGATGATTCTTTTTCTAGCAAATGGATTAAGTGAGTTAAAAAAGTCTTTCGTATTTTGCCTTGAGCTTAGATAGAAGTCAAGCTCGATTTTGCAGATACTAAGTGCATTATTTGAATTATTTGTAATATTAAAATCAACCATTAGCGCATCGACATATTGAAGCTGTTTGGTGGTTATTTTGCTTATGCTAACTGGTCTTAAATTTTCATTTATATATTTGTTTGCGTAGTAATTACCTACAAAAAGTCCGAAAAAACCAGCTAGAATAAATAAAAATCCTATCTGCCACCACGACTTTATCGCTATAAAAATCCCTAAAAGCACAATTAGTATAAATGCTAAAAATATCCAGCCATAGGTTAGAAAATCAATGAGCTTTGCATTTTGCAATACAAAAAGCAAGTTGTGCTTAATGCTGTTTAACATCTCGCGATCTTTTCTCTTCAATGCCGCTCATACCAAAACGCCTTGCAAGTTCGTTTTTTACAGCATCTGGATGGATATTATGGGCTGAAAGTGCTACAAGTGCATGAAAGCAAAGGTCGGCTGCTTCATAGATCAGATCATCTTTTGCTTTTTGCTCATTTTGCTTTGAGTTTTCTGCGAAACTAAGATCCTTTGCGGCCATTATAAATTCGCCAGCCTCTTCGCCAACTTTCTTTAAAATTTGATTTTCGCCTTTTTTAAAAAGACTTGCCACATATGAAGTTTCAGGGTTAGCATTTAGCTTTCTATCTTCTATTACATGGTAAAGCTCATCAAGCACACCATAATTTGGTTTTTTGACTTCAATTTTTGTATCTAAAATTTTACCGTCATGCAAATTTATTTCATTAAAAAAGCACGACCTTGCTCCAGTGTGACAAGCAGTGCCTCCGTTTTGAATCACCTTTAAAAGCAAAGTATCGTTGTCGCAGTCTAAAAAAGCAGCCTTTATCTCCTGAGTATTGCCACTTTCTTCGCCTTTTTTCCAAATTCTATTTTTGGTGCGTGAAAAGTAGTGAGCGTAACGGCTAGATAGACTTAAATTTAATGCTTCTTCGTTCATGTAAGCAAGCATTAAAACTTCATTCGTGGCATGATTGCAAACCACTACTGGAAGCAATCCACCAACTTTTTGCCAGTCTATACTTTTTGTTACGCTATTCATTTTTATCTCTCGCTTACTGAGCTAGCCCTTGCTTTATCTTTTGCATCTAGCCAGATGTTTGGCACAGCTCCACCAGGTGTTAAGAAAATTTTAGCATCTTTGTTTTCTTTTAGAGCCTCGTTAAATTTGTTTTGCGTCTCGATCTGCTTTAAATTTAGTAGATTTTGATCGACACTTTTTGCAACCTCTTTGTTTGCATACGCAGTTGCGTCAGCCTCGATTTTAATGGCATCAGCCTTGCCTTTTGCTTCAATGATCGCAGCTTTAGCGGTACCTTCAGCAAGTGCGGCTTGTTTTAAGGCTTCTTGATTTGCTCTTTCTACTTCGTATTTTGTTCTCTCGGCCTCTTGTTTTGCGATTTGGACGCGCTCGATCTGCTCTTTTACCTTTGAAGGTAAGATGATCTCACGAAGTTGCACTGTTAAAAGCTCAACTGGCTTATTTGGCTGAGAGTCGATGTCTTTTCTTATGCCATCATCGATTTGTCTTGCTAGGTCGTTTCTCTTTGTTGGAAGCTCTTCTGCTGTGTATTTACCAGCGATACTGCGAACTACGTCACGAACGACAGGATCAACTATCTTGCTCTCCCAGCTAAGACCCCAAGAGGCAATAGTTTGAGGGGCATTTTCTGGATTTAAACGGTATTGCACAGTAATATCAATGCTAACTGGTAAATTTCTAGCATCAAGCACTGAAATAGAATTTTTACGTAAAATTCCAGCGCCAACGCCTTGATATGATTTTTGCATTGATTCGCCCATATCCTCGCCAGAAGTATAATTTATGATCCTAACTCTGGTGTCCACGATGATGATGTCTTGGATAAAAGGTAAAAAGAAGTGAAAGCCTGGTTGTAAAGGATTTGGCTCATATTTACCTGCTGTAGACTTGATGCCAACTTCGCCTGAGTGAATCACTTTAAATGGCTGAGTGATAGCAAAAATAGCAATAATCGCAATTACAATGTAGGCAAGTGCTCCAAATTTACCAAAGCCACTTGGTAAATTTGGCATTTTAAAGTCCTTTTTGAAGGGCGGCTCTTTGTCGCTATTTTGACTTGAGCCTCTGTTGTCATTACCTGGCTTTTTTTTATTGAAATAATCGTTTAAATCAGCGGGCATTTCGTTCCTTTAAATTTTTAAATATATGTTAAAAATGATTCATATTTTTTATTTAGTCCATAAACTACGTCAAAATAAGCTTTTTGTAGTCTCTTTGTCACTTCGCCTCTAGCGCCGTTACCAATGATGCGGTTATCTATACTATTTATCGGTGTTACTTCGGCTGCAGTACCAGTGAAAAATGCCTCGTCAGCTGTGTAAGCCTGATCTCTTGTGATGCGCTCTCTTCTTACTTCGATGTCAAGATCGTGAGCTAGTCTTATGACTGTATCTTGAGTGATGCTAAGTAGGCTGTTGTCGTTTGGTGGAGTGATTAAAACGCCGTTTTCAACGATAAAGAAGCACTCGCCTGGACCCTCAGCCACAAAGCCTTCGCTATCAAGAAGTAGCGCCTCGTCGTATCCAGCCTCTTTTGCCTCGTAGTTTGCCATTTGTGAGCTTAGGTAGTTTGAGCTAGCTTTTGCTCTATTCATTTGGGCAGCAGGTGCAAGTTTGGCAAAGCTTGAAATTTTAACTCTGATACCTTTTTCTAGGCCTTCATCGCCAAGATAAGCACCCCATTCCCATGAGGCGATAGCGGTTTGCACTGGTGCTTTTGTGTGAGCTACGCCCATTACGCCGTATCCTAAAAATATAAGTGGGCGGATATAAACATTGCCGTCATATTTGTTTGCGCGAAGAAGCTCTATTTGCGCTTTTTCAAGCTCTTCCTCAGTGTAAGGTACATTTAAAACAGTCATTTTTGCTGATCTTAAAAGCCTTTTTGTGTGATCTTGAAGTCTAAAAATAGCTAGACCTTTTTTTGTTTTATAAGCTCTTGTGCCTTCAAATACGGCATTAGCATAGTGTAAAGAGTGAGTTAGAACGTGTACTTTTGCATCGTCCCATTTAACTAATTTTCCATCCATCCAGATAAATTCTGAAGCATTCATTGTTAAACCTTTCTTTTTTCTTAGAAATTTTGGTCTGAGTTTATCTAAAATTGCTTTAAATTTACATTTCTAAGACCAAAATTTGCAGATATTGCCTGCTAAAAACTACTTATCTAAAAGCTCTTGTATGATCTTTGCCATCTCATCGATTGATGAAGCTGCGCTTAAGTTTATTAAGTATTTGCCACTTACTACAAAAGCTGGCACACCGCTGATACTTGCCACATCATAAGAGGCAAACCATGCGTCTAAAAGCTCTTTTGCTCTTTCGCTATTTAGTGCTTTTTCGTAGTCGTCCTTGCTCACGTGAGCTGCTTTGAGGGCTAAATTTATAAATTTCTCTTTGTCTTTGCCATCACTAAAATCATCTTTTTCATCATGTCTTGCTTTATAGATCGCAAATTTTGCTTGCTTAAATTTTGACTCATCGCTTAGTAGATCAGTGCCATTTGCCTCATCTATAGATATAAGAGCAGCAAAAATTTTACTCGCGGTCTCGCCAAGTTTGCCTTTTGTGCTTAGATGATATGGGATAAATTTCACATCTTCAAGCTTTGACATCAGCTTTTTTGTGATAGTCCGGTCAAATTTATAGCAGTGTGGGCAGTCATAGCTAAAGACCTTAACGACCGAGTTTTTAGGCACATTAAGCGGTTTTGCTATAGTTTGATACTCCATGCCTTCAGTCAGTGCTGATAAATTTAGCGCAAAAAACGCACTTAAAATTAGCATTTTTATAAGCTTCATCTTTGCTCCTTATTTTACAAGATCAGCTAGCACTTTTGCGGCGTGGTCTTTGGCTTTTACGCTTTTGTAAATTTTAGCTATCTTGCCGTCTTTGCCGATCACAAATGTGCTTCTTGCTATACCAAGATACTCTTTGCCGTAGTTTTTCTTAACTTGCCAAACGCCGTAAAGCTTTGAAATTTCTTTATCCTCATCACTTAATAGAGTGTGCTTTAAATTTTGCTTTGCTATAAAGCCAACGTGAGACTTCACACTATCTGGGCTAACGCCGATTATAACTGTATCGTTTTTGATAAACTGATCGTAGTTTGCGCTAAATTCGCAAGCCTCAGTTGTGCAGCCTGGAGTGTTGTCCTTTGGGTAGAAGTAAAGCACTACGTTTTTGCCTATAAAGTCCTTTAATGCGACCTTTACGCCGTCTTGATTTAGCGCTTCAAACTCTGGCGCCTTGTCACCAACTTCAAGTGTTATTTTTCGTTCAATATCTGCTTTGCTAAATTCGCTCATTTTATCCCCTTTCTCTTATCTTCTACGCTCTCGCCGCCTACACCGATGTTGCTAGCGTCATGAGTTTCTATGAAAATCATCACCGCCTCTTTTTTCTTGCCAAGCACTCTTACAAGCGTCTCAGTCACCTCTTTAAAAACTTGATCTTTTTGTTCTTTTGTCGGCTCTGGACCTGCTATTTTGATATTAACATAAGGCATTGTTGCTCCTTTTTCAAGATGTAAAATATTAGCCAAAATGAGTGAAATTTCAGATTAAAGCCTTTATTTAAGAATTTGGCATTAAAATACAAAAACTTGTTACATAGGAGCGAAAAATGGACTACAACAAACATAACAAAGGCTTTGTTTGCTTTATGTATAGCTTTGGACGAAGCAGGGCAGTTTATGCTGTTTTGATGTTTTTAGTCATATTTTTGCTTGGTTTTTTGACATTTGTTTCAAGTGCTCAAACTGACATTTTAAATTTACAAATAGCCCTTGGTGTCATGCTTTGCGGGCTTTTACTCATCCTTGTAAATCCAAAAATTTTTATCATCAAGCTAATTGGCTATTTAATTTCACTTGCTGGCGTTATGATAGCCCTTCACAACGCAAATTTGCTAGGAGCTGATTTTAATTTATATTTTTACGCAAGCCTAGTTTTTGGCGCATTTATGATGCTCTTGCTTCTAAGCTGGTTTGTATATAATGCAAGAAGCAGCGAGATAAATGAAATTTAGTTTGCCACTCCCATAAGCACGCTTGTATAGGTGTTTTGCTTAGGTTCTGAGCTTGTTATATCATTTACATTTATGCGGCCAGCCTCAAGTCCAGCCTTTATGAGCGCTTCTTTTACCGCATTTGCACGCTCATTTGCTAGCTCAATTAGCTTTTCCTTATCCACTTCGATGATTTTTATTGCCTCTTCTCTTAAGGCTTTATCGCTTTTATCTTTAGTGTTTGGAACGAGAGAATTTAGCACGGTAATATAATCTTTGCCGCTTGAGGCGATTATTTGATTTATCTTTTGATCAAGCTTTTTTTCTTTAAAGTAGAGCACATCTATTTCAGAGTAAGTAGGCGTGATGCTAAGTTTCATCATAGGCTTTGCAGTAGTTAATTTTATAAAATCAGCTATTTTTGGTGCTTCTGAGCTTATTAGCTCGCTACTTCCAGCAAGAAAATCAATAGAGCTTAGATCCTTGCTGCCAAGTCCTAGAGCATTACCTAAAAATCTAAACGGAGCTAACGTAATGTCTGCAAAGAGTTTTTTAACAGCAGCCCAAATGACACCGCCATATTTAAAGTCTGGATCGTCTAAATTCCCCTCAACTGGAAGGTCGATATTTATTTGATTATTTTGATCGCTTAATATCGATATAGCAAGCGAAAGTGGCAAATTTACAGCATCTTTTGAATCAACCTTTTCTCCAAGCGTGAGTGTGTCAAAATTTATAAGATTTGAGCCATTTAGTTTTGAATCAACAACGCTATAATTTAGATTTAAATTTAACTTACCTTTTTTTATTTTATAGCCCAAAAATTGCCCACTATATGGCGTTATGTCGATTAGATCGATATCTTTAAAATCAAGCTTAATATCGGTATTTTGCTTTAATTCAAAAGGAAATAGTTTTGCTGTAATCTGAGAAAAACCGTTTTTGCCAACTGTACCTTTAAACTCACCCGAACTTGGACGTTTTTTATCGATGTCAGTTAGCTTGCCATTTAGATTTGAAATTTTCGTAGCAAATGGCATAAATAGTGACGCATCTGAAAAATCAACCTCGCCGTTGTTAAGTGAGAAATTTTTGATACTAAAATTTAGCTCGTCATCTTTTTTAGTAGCCACCTTTTTGCTCTCAGCTTTTTGCTCATTTTGGGCTTTGCTTTTATCTTCTTTTACGATTTTGCTTAGATTAAATTCGCGCTCTTTGCTTAGATAAGCCTTGATAAACGGCGAATTTAAAGCAACTCCAGTAATTTCAAGATTATCTTTAAAAAGTGAAATTTTATCCACTTCTAAACTTTTAAATGCGATTAGTTTTTCTTTATTTTTATCATCTAATCTAATATCTTTTACGCTAAGCTTTGCGTCCGCTTTTATATCTTTTGCATAGTGAAGCTGGGCATCTGCGTTCATCTCTCCACTTGAAAGATCTGCCTCTAAAAATGGCTTTGCGTAGGCAAAATATTTTGGCAAATTTTTATCTTCAAGTTTTATTTTAGTAGTTATATCAAGTGGTTCAAGTTTGATCTTTGAGGTTAGGTCTAAATTTAGCTTTTGCGAGCTTTTCATATCCACTTTTGCGTCAAATGGCTTACTAAAATCGCTACTTAAATTTGCTATTTTTACAAACAAATTATCAAATTTATGAGCGATCTTCTCGCCCTCAAAAAAGTGCGTCAAAGCGATATTGGCGTTATTTACATTGATATTTTTTATGTCAAATTTAAACTCACTCTCTTTGCTTTTTGAAGCTGATGTATTCTCTTTTTTGGTTTTAGTGTGATGATTGGCTGTTTTTGCTGGCCCATGCTCACCAAGTCCAAGCTGGTTTATCGCGCTTAAGCCGCTACCATTTAACTCTGAGTTAAATTTTGGTCTATTTACATCGATATTCTCAGCACTCAAAGCCATATTTAAAATATCAAATTTGATCGTTTTTGTAAGCACATCAGAGATATCTAAAATTTCTTTATTTTTTGCCTTTAAATTTATGCCATTTATACTAAGCTCTTCAAGAGTTGCAAGGCTTTTATTGGTATCTTGAGTGAAACTAATATTTGAGATTTTAGTCCCTGCCACATTTGCATTCGCATTTTTACTAAGCGGGGCATTGATACCTTCAAACGCTATTTTTTCAAGCGCTAGAGTGGTTTTATTATTTGCTAAATTTGCATTTAAATTTGAGGCATTTATATCTTTTAGATTTACTAAATTTTTACTGGTTTCGTCTATTTTTAGGGCATTTGCATTTATGCTATTTAGTGCAGCTGTCGCATTTAGCTCACTTTTTTCATTTAAATTTGCTAAAAGTGAAATGTCGTTTAAATTTAGTGATTTTAAGCTTGCTGTTATTGCATTTTTAAATGACACATCGCTTAAATTTATGGCATTTAACTCTAATTTAGCATCTATCTTGTCTGCTATCTTACTTGATAGATCAAATTTTGGAAGCTCTAGCTCACCAAGACTTAGTTCGTTTTTGCCCTCATCTATGTTTAGTGATTTTATATTTAAAAAGCTATCCTTTAAATTTATATTTGTAGCGTTCTCGTCGGCAATTAAAGCGTAATTTATTCCTAAATTTATGACCGCATTTTTAAGATTTAGTGTGTCATTATCGATAAAGCTAATCGCCACTGGATCGATACTAAAGTTCTTTATGCTGATATTGCCCTCAATTTTTAGTGGATTTAGCTTGATATCGCCATTTAGATCGATCTTGTGAGCTAGAGTCGAGTTTGAGTCAAAAATATGGCTGCCTGCGCTTTTTTTCTTAGTATTTAGCGAGCTTAGCTCGTAGTTTATATCATCAAAGCTTACGTTAAATGGATTTGTGAGGTTTTGATCGCTATATGAAAATGAGCCTTTGATGATTTTTGCGTTATTTAGGGCAAAATTTATAGAACTAGTGCTGTTGTCTTCGGTAGTTGCGTTATCATCGCTTATAAAATTGCTAAAGTTAAATTTTGAATTTTTATCTCGTAAAATTTTGACATTTGGCTCTTGAAGCCTGAAAACATCAACTTCAACTAATTTTTTAAAGATAGAAAATGGCTTTAGCTTGACATCTATTTGCCTTGTGCTAAAAAGTGGTGAAGTAGTGTTTAGTTCAGCATTTGTAGCATTTAGCTCAAAGGTAAAAGGATTAAATTTAGCACTTTCCACAAAAAGCGTTGCGTTGTAGTCTTTTAGATACTTTGGAGCGATATTTTTGATGGCGTATGGCAGACCAAAAAAGCCAAGAAGTGTGTAGATAAGTAAAAGTGAGACTACGCAGATGCCAGTGATTAGAGCTATTTTTTTCTTTTTATCCATTGTGAAATTTACCTTTTTGTCAGCTAAAATGAGCCCTGATTTTACTTTAAAAAAGGTTAAAAGTTAGTTAGAAATTTTAAATTTTCTATACATTAAATTTACACTTATCTTAATAACACTTTTATGCATTTCGTATTACTATTCATCAAATATTTTTTAAACAAAGGAGCGAGTGATGAAGAGGCTTTTGGCTTTATTGTTTTTGTTATTTTTTGCCTTTGCTTATGCAAATGAAAATGCCGTTGTAGTCGCTATCGAGGAGCAAACACCTCGTATAAATCCACTTTACGATGAGGATCACGATCCCACGCTTTCACTCGTTTTTTCGGGGCTTACGAGCCACGATGAAAATAGCCACGTCGTGCCTGAGCTTGCAAAGTCTTGGCAAGTAAGCAACGATGAGTTGGAGTATGTTTTTGAGCTAAGAGATGATGCCTTTTGGCATGACGGAGTGAAATTTAGCGCAAAGGACGTTAAATTTACCATTGAAGCGGCTCAAGATAAGAAGCTAAACGCGCCTGCTATCTCAAATTATGAAGTCGTAAAAAGCGTTGAAATTTTAGACGATTACAAAGTAAAGATCACGCTTAATGAGCCTTTTCCGCCGTTTCTTGACGCGCTTAGCTTTGGCGTTTTGCCTGAGCACATTTTAAAGGGCAAAGATATCGCAACTGATAAATTTAATGAAGCTCCCATCGGCACTGGCGCATACAAGCTTATAAAATGGAAAAAAGATGAGAGCTTGGAATTCGCGGCAAATGAGAAATTTTACAAGGGTGAGCCAAAGATAAAAAGGGTATTTTTTAAAATTGTTGGTGATGAAAATTTAAGGCTCGTTGGGCTTAAAAGTGGTGAGATCGATGTCGCGCTCATCTCTCCAACTGGTGTAAATTTCATAAAAGATGATAAAAAATTAAGCTTGCTTAAGTTTAAAAGCGCGGATTATAGAGCTTTGATGTTTAACTTTAATGATCCTCTTTTTCAAGATAAAAATGTAAGAATCGCCCTAAACTACGCGGTAAATAAAGATGAGATAGTTAAAAATTTATTTCACGGATATGCAAGCGTAGCGAACAATCCGATAGAAAAAAGCTTTGCAAATGATGGTGAGTTTAAATTTAACTACGATCCGCAAAAGGCTAGGGAGCTACTTGAAAAGAGTGGCTTTAAGAAAAACAAGGCTGGATTTTTTGAGAAGGACGGCAAAGAGCTTGGCTTTGACATCTACGCCTTTAATAACGACATCTTAAGGGTCAATCTAGCTAAAATTTTAAGCAGCGAGTTTGAGGAATTTGGCGTAAGAGCCAAAGCCTACGCAAAGCCAAGAACAGCCTTTAGTATAAGCGAGGTTGATAGCTTTATCATCGGCTGGGGAAGTCCGTTTGATCCAGATTTTCACACGTATAGAATTTTTGGTGGATTTGCTGATGTGAGTGTGAATGAAAATGGCTGGAATTTTAACCACTACAAGGACGCAAACGTCGATCTTGCCCTAAAAAACGCAAGATATACAAAGGACGTAGAGCTTAGAAAAAAATACTACAAAGAATTTCTAAAAGCACTTTTTGAAAATCCACCTTATATTTTCATAGCCTATCTTGACTATCCGCTCGTCTTTAACAACAAAATTTCAGGCATAAAGACGCAAATTTTAGGCCACCATGGAGCTGGATTTTTATGGAACATAAGAGAGTGGCAAGTAAAATAGTGGATAAAAACTTTGTTTAGAGCCATTTTAAAAACAGCGATCTCAAGCCTTGGGTTGCTGTTTTTCATCTCATTTTTTCTATTTTTGCTCATATACTTTTTGCCAGGCAATGTCACTGACGCGATGTTTTCGAGGAGTGAGGCGGTAAATTTAGCCATAAAAGAGCAAATTTTAGAAAATTTGGGGCTAAAAGATGGCTTTTTTGTGCAGTATTTTAGATGGCTGGCTCACTTTGTGACGGGGGATTTTGGCACTAGCTTTGTAAGCGGGGCAAGTGTGTCGCTGCTCATTAAAGAGCGGCTTTTAAACTCACTCATTTTATTTTTTGCTTCGTTTTTTTTGATAGTTTTTTTATCATTTTTCTTGGGGCTTTTAAGCGCCATTTATAAGAATAAATTTGCCGACATCTTTATAAATTTTAGCTCGTTTTTGCTAGCTTCACTACCGCATTTTTACGTAGCGCTTGTGCTAATAGCGATCTTTAGCGTCTATCTAAATTTGCTACCAAGCTCTGGCGCAAACGAGCTAGGATATAGCGGGGTGGGAGCTAAATTTATCATCTTGCCAACGCTTGCTATTATCTTGCCACACCTTGGTGCAAACGTGAAATTTGTGCGTGACAGGCTAAATCAAAGCCTAAACGCTGACTTTATCCAGACGGCTCACGCTAGAGGCTTGGGGTGGGGCAAAATTTATCTCTTTGCCATAAAGCACGCAAGCACCGACATAGTCTATTATTTCGCAACCCTTGTGGCTGGCGTTTTTGCTGGCTCATACGTGATTGAGAGCATTTTTTCATTTCCGGGCATAGGCAAGCTTAGCCTTGATGCAGTCATCGCCAAAGACTATCCAGTCGCACTTGCGACCATTTCGCTAACGGCTGTTTTTGTCGTTTTTGCAAATTTACTAGCAAAAATTTTCGCTATCTTGGCAGATAAGAGAAATTTATGAGAAAAGTCATATTTTTCCTAGCCTGTTTTGTCTTTTTGTCACTTGTCATATTTGCCTTTGTGACGCCGTTTTTTTCTAAATTTGAGCCAAATTTCACTAACTTTATGGCGGTAAATTTAGCCCCAAGTAGCGAGCACATCTTTGGCACTGACATCCTAGGCAGGGACAATCTCATAAGAGTTGCCTGCGCGCTTAAAAACTCGCTTCTTGTCTTGCTTTTAGCTGGCTTTTTAACGACGCTTTTTTCACTCATCTACGCATATTTTGGCACGAGTAAGAGCAGAGCTTGCGAGAGCCTTTTTGATAAGGGGCTTGATGCCTTCTTAAGCATACCAAACATCGTTTTTATCATGCTTTTTAGCTCATTTAGTAGTGGAGATCTACTTATCACCTCTTTTATCATCGCCATTTGCTCGTTTATGCAGGGCGCAAAAGTTTTTATGCAAAATTTTAGACTTAATAAAAAGTGCGACTACGCCGAGCAGGCCGTGATAAATGGGGCTAGTAAATTTAGCCTTATCTGCTTTGAAATTTTGCCAAATTTAAAGCATCTAATAGTTAGTATCTTTGGCATAAACGCGATAAACGCGGTCGTCATGGAGGCTACGCTTGGCTTTTTTGGCGTGGGTAGCGATGCAAATAAAATAAGCCTTGGCATCATGCTAAATGAGAGTAAAGAGGCGCTTTTTCTTGGCTCTTGGTGGATGGTGCTTTTCCCTGGCGTGACGCTATTTTTGCTCATCCTCGCAACCTCGATCATCACGTCAAATTCAAAAAATGGCAATATAAAAATATGATAGATATTAAAAATTTAAACGTTTTTTATAAGGATAAGAAACTTTTGCGTGAGCTTGATTTTGGCATGAGCGAGGGTAAATTTATAGGTATCACGGGTGCAAGCGGCAGTGGCAAATCGCTCTTTGCAAAGAGCTTAATAAGGCTTTTTGATGATGATTTTAGAGTGAGGGCAGATAAATTTAGCATTTATAAAAAAGATATCTTAAAACTTAGCCAAAATGAGCTAAAAGAGCACAGAAGAAAGGTTGCTGCGCTCGTTTTTCAAAACTCCGTTGCTAGCCTTCATCCGCTCTTAAACGTAGGTGATCACTTTAACGCATATCTTGGCGGTGATAATAAAACAAATAAAGAGCTTGCATTTGCTTATTTTAGGGAGTTTGGGCTGGGTAATGCAAATCTCATCTGGCACAAATACTCATACGAGCTAAGTGGCGGCGAGGCGAGCCGCGTACAGATCGCTCTTGCACTTTGCCTGAGGCCAAAAATTTTAGTCTGCGACGAGATAACAAGCGGGCTTGATAGCATTAGCGGTAGCCACGTGGCGGGCATCTTGGAGAGTTTAAAGGGCAAGATGAGCGTCATCTTTATCTCGCACGATGAGGCGCTGACAAGCTATCTTAGTGATGAAATTTGGCAGATGAGAGATGGGCGGCTAAATTTAAAGGAAAATGCGTGAAAATAAGGCTTGAAAACGTCTCAAAAAGTTTAAGTTTTAAGGAGCATTTTAACGCTAGAGCTGAAGTGCTGCACCTTTTAGAGGGGATAAGTTGCGAGCTTGATGATGGCGAAAATTTAGCCATTTTGGGGCAAAGCGGTAGTGGCAAAAGCACGCTTGCAAAGCTCATATCATTTAGTGAGCCAAAAAGTGGGGGCAAAATTTACATAAACGATGAGGAGATCACGGATAAAAATGAGCTCAAAAAAGATATCAGGTATATCTTGCAAAATCAAAAGCAAGCCCTAAATCCAGCGCTAAAAGTAAAAACAGCCATCGCTCACGTGAGATCATACCTTAAGCTTAGCTTTAGCGAAAATGAGCTCAAAGAGCTTCTAGCAAATTTAAATTTAAAAGATGAAATTTTAGATAAATATCCATCTCAGCTAAGTGGCGGTGAGGCTACAAGGGTCGGGATATTGCTGGCACTACTCTCAAAACCAAAAGTCTTAATCTGCGATGAGATAACAAGCGGGCTTGATAATGAAACAAAGCAAAAGATCATAAATTTGCTTTTAAGCTTAGATGAAAAGATCAGCATTATTTTTATCACGCACGATATTTTAAGTGCGATGAAGATAGCGCAAAAGGTGCTAATCATCGAATCCGGCAAGCAAGTGGCTTTTGGTAAATTTGATGATCTTGCAAGCCAAAATGTCCTTAAAAAATACCTCGATGCAGCTAAATTTTATGATGACAAACTTTGATATAATGCAAGCAAAAAAGGTCAAATTTGCTAGTTCATATCTGCTGCTCGGTCGATAGCCACTACTTTTTACAGCGCCTACGAAAAGACTATCCAAATGAACGAATAGTAGGCTATTTTTATGATCCAAACATACATCCATATAGCGAATTTTTACTGCGTTTTGAGGACGTGAAGCGAAGCTGCGAGAAGCTAGGCATCAAGCTTTTATGCGGCGAATACGACTATGAGGCGTGGCTTGGTGGCACAAAGGGGCTTGAAGACGAGCCAGAAAAGGGTAAAAGGTGCGAGTACTGCTTTGATTTTCGTATGAAAGACTCCGCTAAAAAGGCACTTGAGCTAGGACTTGGTAAGATCACGACGACACTTTTGATGAGCCCAAAAAAGGACTTTTCTCAGCTTAAAAAGGCGCTTGATGAGGCAGTGGCTGGCTCAAATTTAGAGGCGGTTGCGGTTGATTATAGAAAAAATGGCGGCACAAGCGAGCAGTTCATCCTAGCTAAAAAAGATAAGCTCTATCACCAAAATTACTGCGGCTGCGTCTTTGCACTAAAAAAACAGCGCGACTCGCAAAATTTGCCCCAAAGTGAGCTAACGAGCGAGCTACACGCAAGGGCGCTTTATGGCAGCATAGAAGCTAGGCTTGAGCTTTATAAAAAGGTGCGCGAGTGCGAGGCGAGAGGTGAGAAATTTCACCTTTTTAGAAGGCGATTTTTAAACTACAGGCTTTTACGCGCTAGTGTGAAATTTCAAAACGCTGTGATACCAAGCTACTTTGTGCTCTACTCTGGCTTTAAAAGAGAAAATTTGAAGCTAAATGTAGAAAATTCCTGCGAAATGGACGATGAGCTAAAAGAGGGCGCGATATTTATGAGCATAGAGCGCTTTAATAAATTTACAAACAGCAAATTTAAAAGCGTTGATGAGCTTTGCAAAAGGCCGCTTGAGCTTGATGATGAGCTAAAATTTCGCCGTGAGATAAGCGGGGAGTTTTCGCAAAATCCTATCATCATCTTAGACGAGGTCAAAAAGGGTAGCTACGAAATTTACGCAAAGGCTGTTTTTTACAACGATAGCGAAGAAATTTTGGTTTTAGACTAAAAGGTAAGTTTATAAAATTTATCTTAAAGCAGTGAATTAAATTTTTGCCACATAAGGCGAAATTTAGAGATTTTTAAAAGAGGCTAATAATTTTTTTCTTAGTATAAATTTGTTACAATCGCCACAAATTTACATTACTAAGGCTAAAACGTGATAGACGTCGTAGAAATTCAAAAAATTCTTCCACATAGATTCCCATTTTTACTTATAGATAGAGTTGTCGAGCTAGAGCCAGCTAAGAATATCGTAGCTTACAAAAATGTAACCATTGGCGAGCCGATATTTCAGGGGCATTTCCCAGGTCACCCGATCTATCCTGGCGTGATGATAATCGAAGGTATGGCGCAAGCTGGCGGTGTGCTAGCGTTTAAGAGCATGAGTGATGAGCATCAAGCTGGTATCGAGAATAAAGTAGTCTATTTTATGAGCATAGACGGAGCAAAATTTCGCCATCCGGTCCGTCCTGGAGATAGACTAGAGTATAGATTAAATGTGCTAAAGCACAAAGGAAATATCTGGGTGCTTGAAGGCAAAGCATACGTAGATGACGCACTTTGCGCTGAGGCTGAACTAAAAGCGATGATAGTCGATAAATAGGCTTTAAGAAAAAGAGAGACAATGAAAAATATCCACCAAACAGCCGTTATAGAAGATGGAGCGATCATTGGAGATGACGCAAATATCGAGGCTTATGCATTTGTAAGTAAAGATGCGGTCCTTGGCAACAACGTCACGATAAAACAAGGCGCAAGGGTGATTGGCAAGACGAGGATCGGCGATAACTCTCGTGTATTTAGCTACGCGATCGTGGGCGATATCCCGCAAGATATCAGCTATAAAGATGAGACTGATACTGGCGTTATTATCGGCGAACACGCAACTATACGTGAGTTTTGCACGATAAACTCAGGCACGCACAAAGGCGATGGCATAACAAGGATCGGTGATAATGCCTTTATCATGGCCTACTCTCACATCGCACATGATTGCATCATTGGTAATAACGTCATTTTGGCAAATAACGCAACACTAGCAGGCCACGTCGAGCTTGGTGATTATGCTGTTGTTGGCGGTCTTACGCCAATTCATCAGTTTGTTAGAGTGGGTGAGAGCTGCATGATCGCAGGGGCTAGTGCGCTAAGCCAAGATGTAGTGCCATTTTGCCTAGCTGAGGGCAACAGAGCCTATATAAGAAGCTTAAATTTAGTTGGCATTAGACGTAGATTTGATAAAGAGCAAGTTGAGGAGCTAGTTCGCGCTTATAAATTTTTGTTTAATCAAGGCATTAACCTAAAAGATCAAGCAAACGAGCTAATCGCAAAAACCAGCGATGAAAATGTTAAAAAAATGTGTAAATTTATATTAGAAACGACAAGAGGAATTCCGCTTGCAAAAGGAAGAGATTAATGGCTAGAAAGTGTAATTTTTGTGGAGAGGCTGAGTCTGCTGAGAGAAGATTACTCGCTGATATCGAAGGAAATGCCTATATATGCGAGTACTGCATAGCAGCCGCATACGATATGATACATGGAGATACTAGCGTAGAAGAGAGTAAAAATGACGAAACGATAGAGTATCAAAAGCTCACACCAAAGGAGCTAAAAGCGGTACTTGATAACTATGTGATCGGTCAAGATAGAGCTAAAAAGGTCTTTAGCGTCGGCGTATATAACCACTATAAGAGAATTTTTAAACAAAGCGACATTAAAGACGATACTGAAATTTCAAAATCAAACATCCTGCTTGTTGGCCCAACTGGAAGCGGAAAGACGTTGATGGCTCAGACTTTGGCAAGATTTCTTGATGTACCTATCGCAATTTGTGATGCCACAAGCCTAACTGAGGCTGGATATGTCGGCGAGGACGTTGAAAATATCCTAACAAGGCTCTTGCAAGCTGCAAATGGTGATGTTAAAAAGGCGGAGCAAGGCATCGTCTTTGTAGATGAGATCGATAAGATCGCTAGAATGAGTGAAAATAGAAGCATCACAAGAGACGTTTCGGGTGAAGGCGTACAGCAAGCATTATTAAAGATCATCGAAGGAAGCGTCGTGAACATCCCACCAAAAGGTGGCAGAAAGCATCCAAACCAAGACTTCATCCAGATAGATACGACAAATATCTTATTCGTTTGTGGCGGTGCATTTGACGGACTTCTTGATATTATAGAGAGAAGGGTTGGTAAAAACGTACTTGGATTTAACCAAGAAAAACGTGGTAAAAATGAAAAAGAAAATTTACTAAGTCTACTTGAGCCAGACGATCTTGTAAGATATGGTCTCATTCCAGAGCTCATTGGTAGACTTCACGTGGTGGCTACTTTGAATGAGATAACAAAAGAAGATATGGTTAAAATTTTAACCGAGCCAAAAAATGCGATATTAAAACAATACCAAAAGCTTTGTGCGATTGATGGCGCTACGCTTAAATTTGATGATGAAGCACTTGAAGAGATAGCAAGTCTGGCCATTGAGCGAAAGACTGGAGCTAGAGGGCTTAGAAGTATAATGGAAGAGCTTATGACAGACATAATGTATGAGCTGCCAGAGTTAAAAGAATATGATATTGTTATCTCAAAAGAGACTGTAAAAGATAAGGCAAAGCCAATTTTAATAAAGCACGATAAGAAAATAGCATAAAGGAAATAGATGTTTTTAGATCAGGTTATAGGTTTTTTCTCAAGTGATATGGGTATAGATCTAGGTACAGCAAATACACTTGTTTTGGTAAAGGATAAAGGCATAATAATAAACGAGCCTTCTGTTGTTGCAGTAAGGCGTGAGAAATATGGCAAACAAAAAATTTTAGCGGTCGGACATGCTGCAAAAGAGATGGTAGGAAAAACTCCAGGCGATATCGAGGCGATAAGGCCGATGAGAGATGGCGTAATTGCGGATTTTGATATGACTGAGCGCATGATACGCTATTTTATAGAAAAGACTCATAAAAGAAAAAGCTTTTTACGCCCAAGGATCATCATCTCAGTTCCTTATGGACTTACTCAGGTCGAAAGAAAAGCTGTTAGAGAAAGTGCTTTAAGTGCTGGAGCAAGAGAGGTATTTTTGATCGAAGAGCCTATGGCAGCAGCGATTGGCGCAAATTTACCAGTTCGTGAGCCACAAGGTAACCTAGTGGTTGATATCGGTGGTGGTACGACTGAGATAGGCGTTGTCTCGCTTGGCGGACTAGTCATCTCAAAATCAATCCGCACAGCTGGCGATAAGATCGATATTAGCATTGTTAATTACATAAAAGAGAAATATAACCTACTAATAGGTGAGCGAACTGGCGAGGAGATAAAGATCGCTGTAGGTTCTGCTGTGCAGCTTGAAAAAGAGCTAAGCGTAGTGGTAAAAGGACGCGACCAAGTAAGTGGTCTTTTAAGTAGAGTCGAGCTAACAAGCGAAGATGTAAGAGAGGCGATGAGAGAACCGCTAAAAGAGATTGCAGATGCGCTTAAAACCGTGCTTGAGATGATGCCGCCTGATCTTGCTGGTGATATCGTGGAGACTGGTATCGTATTAACTGGTGGTGGAGCACTTATTAGAGGACTTGATAAATTTTTATCTGATATCGTTAAACTTCCAGTTTTTGTAGCTGACGAGCCACTCCTTGCGGTTGCTAGAGGAACGGGCAAGGCACTTGAAGAGATTGGGCTTTTACAACAGCTGACAAATGAAGAGTAAGATTGTTCTTTTTGTTTTTATAGCATTGCTTGCTACGGCCTCAGTTTTCAAGGGAGAAATTTTAAGTAATCTTTCTATTGGGTTTAGTAACTATGCTACAAATTCATACGACAATTTTGCTAAAAGCGTGAAAGACTATATAAACGAATATTTTAGGCAGGCTAGCGAGATAGAAAAACTAAGAGCGCAAAATGAAGAGCTAGAGCGCTCAGCCACGCTTCTTTCTACTTTTGCGAACGAGCTAAATCAAATTTTAAAAGATAAAAACTCAACTGCCTATGCCCCAGCTGTAAAGCTAGTAAAAGGGCTTAGCTACGTTCATATCGGGGATTATAATAAAATTTGGATAAGCGAGTTTGAAGGATACAACCCAAATAAAATTTACGGGCTTATCTATCAAGGAAATAGTGCTGGCATCGTCATCGCAAAAGATGGCAAGCCACTAGCTTACTTGCAAAATGACCCAAAAAGTATATTTGCAGTTTATATAGGAAATGACAAAATTCCAGGCGTTGCGCATGGAAATCAAGGCCAAATAATGGTGAAATTTATCCCACAATGGCTCAGCCCAAAAGAGGGCGATGAGGTCTTTACGAGCGGGCTTGACGGGATATTTTTTAGTGGGGTGCCAGTAGGGCGCGTGAGTAAAATTTTAAAAGAGAGCTCCTATCAAAGCGTGATAGTTGAGCCCTATGCGAAGCTAAACATACCAAACTATCTATACGTTGTAACAAAGGAAAAATAATGCCAAAAAGAACAGATATAAATACCATTTTGCTAATCGGCTCAGGCCCTATCGTCATCGGTCAAGCCTGCGAATTTGACTACTCAGGCACGCAAGCAGCCAAGACGCTAAAAGAGCTTGGATACCGCGTAGTGCTTATCAACTCAAACCCAGCCACCATCATGACTGACCCAAATTTTGCCGATGCAACGTATATAGAGCCGATCACAAAAGATAGCATTTTAAAGATCATCGAAAAAGAAAATATTGACGCCATCTTGCCAACGATGGGCGGTCAAGTAGCACTAAATGCTGCTATGGAGGTCTTTGAGAGCGGTCTTTTAAAGGATGTGAAATTTCTTGGTGCAAACCCAGAAGCGATAAAAAAGGGCGAAGATAGACAAATTTTTAAGGCTACCATGCAAAAGATCGGCATGGATCTGCCTGAGAGTAGATATGCTTATAACATGGACGACGCGCTAAATGCGGCAAATGAGATAGGCTTTCCGCTCATCATAAGAGCTAGCTACACGCTTGGTGGCGCAGGAAGCGGCGTGGCTTACAATATGGACGAATTTAAAGAGTTAGCCAACACTGGCCTTGACGCAAGCCCAATACATGAAATTTTGATAGAAGAGAGCCTGCTTGGCTGGAAAGAGTACGAGATGGAGGTCATCAGAGATAGAAATGATAACTGCATCATCGTCTGCTCGATCGAAAATTTTGACCCAATGGGCGTTCACACAGGCGATAGCATCACGGTTGCACCAGCACTCACACTCACAGATAAAGAGTATCAGGCTATGCGTGACGCTAGCTTTGCCATACTTCGTGAGATCGGTGTTGATACTGGTGGTAGTAATGTGCAGTTTGCCATAGATCCAAAAACTGGCCGTATGATCGTTATCGAGATGAACCCACGTGTTAGTCGAAGCTCAGCCCTTGCAAGTAAGGCTACTGGCTATCCTATCGCAAAGGTCGCGACACTGCTTGCAGTTGGTTTTAGTCTAGATGAGATCAAAAACGACATCACAGGCACACCTGCTAGCTTTGAGCCGGTGATTGACTACATAGTGACAAAAATTCCACGTTTTACATTTGAGAAATTCCCAGGATCAAACCCATATCTAGGCACTGCGATGAAGTCAGTTGGCGAGGTTATGGCCATTGGTAGGACATTTAAAGAGAGTATCCAAAAGGCGCTTTGCAGCCTAGAGCGCGACCTTTGCGGATTTAACAGCCTTAGTCTAGAGAAAAATGCCTTGGTTTATGGCATCAGAAATGCAAATGAGAGGAGAATTTTATATCTAGCGCAAGCCTTTAGAGATGGATTTAGCGTGGCTGAGGTGCATGAGTTTAGTAAGATTGATCCTTGGTTTTTAGAGCAAATTTATGAGATAGTTAAATTTGAAGATAAGATCGATATGGATATCTTAAACAACGAGGAGTTGCTGCGAGAGGCTAAAAGCATGGGCTTTTCAGATAAGATGATAGCTGTGCTTATAAATGAAAAAGACGATCTTGAGCTCAGTCAAAATGATATCTATTTTGCTAGGCAAAAGCTTGGTATCGAGCTTGAATACAACGAGGTTGATACTTGCGCGGGCGAATTTAAGGCGCTAACGCCGTATCTTTACTCAACCACAAATATCACCAAATTTCCTAAAAAAGAGCTTGTAAAAGACGCTAAAAAGGTAATGATAATAGGCGGTGGTCCAAACAGGATCGGCCAGGGTATAGAGTTTGACTACTGCTGCGTGCATGCAAGCTACGCTCTAAGAGACCTTGGCATAAAAACGATAATGTACAACTGCAACCCAGAAACCGTCTCAACCGACTACGACACGAGTGATATTTTATATTTTGAGCCGATCGATTTTGAGCACGTGAGATCGGTCATCGAGCGTGAAAAGCCAGACGGCGTGATCGTGCATTTTGGCGGCCAAACTCCGCTTAAATTTGCAAAACGCTTAAGCGTGATCGGTGCAAAGATCATTGGAACAACTGCAAGAGTGATCGATGTGGCCGAGGATAGAAAGAAATTTAGCGAATTTATAAATAAAATAGGCGTCCTTCAACCTAAAAATGACACCGCCACTAGCCTAGAAGAAGCTTTGCAAAAAGCCGCTACTATCGGCTATCCAGTGCTAGTTCGCCCAAGCTATGTCCTAGGTGGTAGGGCGATGAGAAGGGTACACAACGAGAGCGAGCTAAAAGAGTATATGAGTGAAGCGGTAAAGGTTAGTAATCACTCGCCAGTACTACTTGATAAATTTTTACAAGATGCAAAAGAGCTTGACGTAGATGCTATATGTGACGGCAAAGAGGTCTATATCGGCGCTATAATGGAGCATATCGAAGAGGCTGGAATTCACTCTGGCGACTCGGCTTGCATATTGCCACCGATGAGTTTAAGTGATGAAATGATAAAAAAAGTGGAGAAGCAAACCAGAGATATCGCGCTAAATTTAGGCGTTGTCGGCCTTATGAATATCCAGTTTGCTATCTATGAAAACGAGCTTTATATGATCGAGGTAAATCCTCGTGCGAGTAGGACTGTGCCGTTTGTGAGCAAGGCTACTGGCGTGCCTATGGCAAAGGTAGCGACAAGAGTCATGTGGCAGGGAAATTTACGTGAGGCGCTTAAATTTTATGATGATTACAAAGTTGTTTATGAGGACGGCGACATCTTAAAACCTCGCGTTAGCTCGCATATTTGCGTAAAAGAGTGCGTATTGCCGTTTAACAAGCTAAGCGGCGCCGATCTCATCCTTGGCCCTGAGATGAAGAGTACGGGTGAAGTAATGGGCATAAGTCACGATTTTGCAAGCTCATTTGCAAAGAGTCAGATCGCTGCGAGCAATACTTTGCCAAGCAAGGGTAGGGTCTTTTTAACGCTAGCTGACGCTGATAAATCTTACGCACCTGATCTTGCGAGAGAGCTAATAGCGCTTGGCTTTAGCATCATCGCAACTGGCGGTACACATAAAATTTTAAGCGAGGCTGGTGTGGAGGCCGAGTTTGTCTATAAGATAAGCGAGGGCAGACCAAACGTCGAAGATAGGCTCAAAAACGGCGATATCGCACTTGTTATTAACACAAGCGATACAAAATCAAGCGTGGATGATGGTAAAAAGATCCGTCAAAATGTGCTTAGATTTAAAATTCCTTACTTTACAACGATCCGCGCAGCACTTGCAGCCGCTAAGTCGCTAAGCTCGGTACAAACTGGCAAAGCACTTGAAGTAAAAAGCTTGCAAGAGTATTTATCTAAAAAATAATAAATTTAAGGCAGTTTAGCTTATAGCTAAACTGTTTTTTGAAGTGTTGCTAGAAGCAGTAGATGTCTATGTATGGCATTTTGCCTTGAATTTTAGTCTAGCTTTCATCAATCTAGTAATATTAAAGCTTATGTTTAATATAATCTCACTCAAAAGGAGAGATTATGAAAATTTTAAATGTTTTTTTTACGGGTATTATATTTGTCCTTGCTCCTATTTTTACGCTATTTGTTGGAATTTACAACAACTACTTTTCTTACTATGGCATAAGCGAGTATTTTAATGTTATTTTTGTTGATAACGTGCCTTTCTTATGGCTTTTACCTGTATTTTTTATATTTGGATATTGCTTTTTTTACGCGCCTTTTAGAAAAATTTTTAGAGCTTTTTATTTAGTTTTGCTGATAGTTTGTGCTTTTAGTTGGTATCCTGACTTTGGACGCACTTTAGGAGAGAATTATTTTATGAGTAAATCGCTATCTTTAGATATCTCATCAAATTTAGAAAATGAGCAAAAGACTGATGGAAAGATACTTTATGATGGACGAAGAGAAATTTATTTTTTAAGAAGCGATAATAATAAAGTCGTTAAAATTTCAAAGTAAAGTTTTACCTTTATTTAGTTAAAATGGCATAAAAATTTAAAGGTTTAAAATGCGTTTAAAACTCCCACACGTTCCGTATATTTCACATAAAATAGCAATAGATCTTCTAAATTGTGGTTTCGTAAGATTAAATAAAGGCATTGAGCCAATCGTATCAAAAACAAGCGAAATTTTAACAGTCGATATTCAAAAAGAAAGAGCTTTAGATGAGCGAGTAAATGAGCTTTTGGAGAAAAATGAAGACGAGATGCAAACTATGCAAATTGACCGCAAAAATATGTTTTGGCTCGTTAAAAAGAAGCTCGCAGGTGAATTTGATGTAATCTTAACCCACGAAGATAGATTTAGCAATATCGCTCACAAAGTGCTTGAAACTATTTGGAAGAGCGGTCTTGTTGATTATAATGTATCTGAAAATCGCGTAAAAAATGTGATTTATAACTCAATAGACGAGTACTTAAAAAACTATGAGAAGATAGAAGATGATGTCTATGAAATGATACAAAATTATAAACATAAGCTAATCCCAGGAACTGATGAATATGATCTTGTCTTTGAGCGTTTATATCAAGATGAGCTTAAAAAAAGAGGCATGCTTTAATGAAAGCTTACATTTATATTGAAAATGGTGTTTTTTTAGAAGCAAAAGCTTTTGGTGCTCACGGCGAGTGTGCAGGTGAGCTCGTTTTTAATACCTCGATGACTGGCTACGAAGAGATCATGAGCGATCCAAGCTATGCTGGTCAGTTTATCGTCTTTACTATGCCAGAAATAGGCATAGTTGGTATAAATGAAGACGATATGGAGAGTCTTAGAATTCATGCAAGTGGCGTTATAATGAGAAGCTACAATGAAATTCCATCAAACTACCGCTCGCAAAAATCTTTGGGAAAATTTTTCGAAGAGCAAGGTAAATTTGGCGTTTATGACGTTGATACTAGATTCCTCACAAAGATGCTACGCGATGAAGGTGCCTTGATGGCTTATATCTCAACGCAGATAAGTGATAAAGATGAGCTAAAACGTAGGCTTGAAAGTAGCGGACGCATCGAAAATATAAACTACGTAAAAACAGTTAGTGCGATGGATGAATATGAGCACAAAAAAGGTGCTTGGGATAGAAATTTAAAGTCATATAAGCCGCTAAAAAGTATTGGTAAAAAGATAGCTGTTTTTGACTTTGGTGTAAAGAGAAATATCTTAAACGAGCTATGTGAAACTGGTCTTGAAGTCATTGTCGTGCCACACGACACTAAGGCTGAAATTTTGATAGAAAAATTTAAAAATGGCGAGATAAATGGGGTATTCTTATCAAATGGTCCTGGTGAGCCAAAAAATTTAAAGGCCGAAATAGGCGAGATCAAAAAGATGATTGAAGCTAGGATACCGATATTTGGCATTTGCCTTGGACATCAGTTACTCTCAAACGCCTTTGGGTACGAGACATATAAGCTTAAATTTGGTCAGCACGGAGCAAATCACCCAGTACTAAATTTAGAAACTAAAGCGATCGAGATAACAACACAAAATCACAACTACAACGTACCTGAGAGTATCGCAGAAGTAGCTGTTGTGACTCATAGAAATTTATTTGACAACACGATCGAGGGCGTGAGATACAAAGACTATTCAATCTTTTCAGTTCAGCACCACCCAGAAGCAAGTGGTGGTCCAAGCGAGAGTAAATATATATTTAAGCAGTTTTTAGAAATTTTATAAGATGCAAAATATAAACCTTTACATGATTATCTCAGTTGCATTTTTAAGTAGCTTTAGTCATTGTGTAGGTATGTGCAGCGGATTTTTGAGCTTACAGACTCTATTTTTTAAAGGCAAAAGCAAGAGAGAAATTCTAATGCTAAGTACGCTTTATAGTCTAGCTAGAATTTTTGCTTATGTAGTTTTAGGAGCTTTGTTTGGCACCTTTGGAGCTGTTATTAGCTTTAGCATGCAAGCAAGAGGTCTTATATTTTTTATAGTTGGCTTAGTGATCACGTTTATCGGCATTGCCTTGCTTCTTAGGGGCGAGCTTTTAAAATTTGTAGAGAATCAAAAGGCACTTAATTTTGTAGTAAGACTTGCAAAAACAAGGATTCAAAAGAAAAATTTAACAAATTTTTTATTACTTGGTTTTTTAAATGGCTTTTTGCCTTGTGGTGTGGTTTATTATTTTTTGGCACTTGGGATTTTAAGTGCAAATTTTATTGATTCGGCTTTTATAATGCTTGTATTTGGTCTTTGTACATTGCCAGCTATGCTTTTGGCTAGCTTTGTATTTGGAATTTTAAATGAAAAATTTAAAGACATAATGTTTAAGATTTCGGCTAGCATAATGATAATAAATGGAATTTATCTATCATTTTTAGGGTATAGAGCAAATGCCTAAGATGGTAAAGCGAGAGAAATAATTGTTAATTGCATCAAAATTTATGATGTTTGATAAATATAACCAAAAAGGAAGAATAAATGAGCAAGATTCTTAATAATCTAACCGTTCTTATCGTTGAAAATGAGGGAGATGGTAAAAAAATAGTACAAGAAGTTATGCGAGATAAATTCGAAAAAGTTATCACTGCTCAAAATGGCGATGAAGGACTTAAGAAATTTAAAAAATATAATCCAAATATGGTTATAACAGACGTTTTTATGCCTATAATGAATGGCCTTGATATGGCTAAAAGCATTAAAGAAATTTCAAAAGATACACCTATTATAGTTTTTAGTACAAATAGTGAAAAAGAAACACTTCTAAAAGCGATAGATGTTGGTATTGATAAATACGTTTTAAAGCCGATTGATCTTGATGATTTTTTGGTTACGTTAGAAAATGTCGCTAAAAATAAGATAGAAACAGCAAATATTATTCAGGTTACAAATGGATATAGTTTTAATAAAATAAAACGTGTGCTTATCAGAGATGGTGTTGAAATTTCTCTTACAAAAAAAGAACTTGCATTTATATCTTTACTCATAAAAAGACTTGGTACGCTTGTGCTTCACGATGAAATAAAAAATGTTGTTTGGGTTGGCGAGAGTGTGACAGAGGCTGCTATTAGGACCTTTGTTAAACGTGTCAGGGATAAAGTCGGTAGTAATTTTATAAAAAATGTTCCTGGACTTGGTTACAAAATAGATAGAAGACTCTCCTAGTAAAAGATAATTTATATTAATTAAGTCTTTTTATAGTTTTTCTACTCTAAAATAACCGAAAATTAATATAAATTTAACTAGGAGGAAAATTTATGCGACCATCCCAGTTGCTACATTATGATTATAGTGTGGCAAAACTCTTTATGTTCTCCACGATATTTTTTGGTATTGTTGGCATGGCTATTGGTGTTTTGGTGGCTTTTCAGCTTGCCTGTCCTGATCTAAACTATATAGCTGGTGAGTATTCGGCATTTGGTAGATTGCGTCCTCTTCATACTAACGGTATCATTTTTGGTTTTATGCTCTCTGGTATATTTGCCACTTGGTATTACATTGGACAGCGTGTTCTAAAAGTATCAATGAGCGAATCTCCGTTTTTGATGTTCATTGGTAAGCTTCATTTTTGGCTTTATATACTTGTTATGATTCTAGCTGTTGTGACGCTTTTTATGGGCGAGAGTACATCTAAGGAGTATGCCGAGCTTGAGTGGCCACTAGATATTGCAGTAGTAGTAGTCTGGGTGCTTTGGGGTGTAAGTATATTTGGACTTATTGGTATACGCCGCGAGAAAACACTTTATATCTCGGTTTGGTATTACATTGCTACATTTCTTGGCGTTGCTATGCTTTATCTATTTAATAACATGGAAATTCCAACAAGACTAGTTAGTGGATATGGCTCATGGCTACACTCAGTTTCGATGTATGCTGGCTCAAACGATGCTTTGGTTCAGTGGTGGTATGGTCATAACGCAGTTGCATTTGTATTTACAGTAGCGATCATCGCCCAAATTTATTATTTCTTGCCAAAAGAGAGTGGACAGCCAATATTTTCTTATAAGCTTTCGTTATTTTCATTCTGGGGCCTTATGTTTATTTATCTTTGGGCTGGCGGTCACCACCTAATATATACTGCTGTGCCTGATTGGATGCAGACTATGGGTTCGGTTTTTTCTATTGTTTTGATTTTGCCTTCTTGGGGTTCAGCTATTAATATGCTTCTTACAATGAAAGGCGAATGGATGCAACTTCGCGAGAGCCCGCTTATTAAATTTATGATTCTAGCTTCAACTTTTTATATGTTTTCAACTCTTGAAGGTCCTATCCTAGCTATCAAATCTGTAAATGCACTAGCTCACTATACTGACTGGGTGCCAGGGCACGTACATGATGGTGCACTTGGCTGGGTTGGTTTTATGACTATGGCAGCACTTTATCACATGACGCCACGTGTCTTTAAGCGCGAAATTTATTCAAAATCCTTAATGGAAGCTCAATTTTGGATACAAACAACAGGTATCGTTTTATACTTTGCTTCGATGTGGATTGCTGGTATTACGCAAGGTATGATGTGGAGAGCGACTGATAGCTATGGAAATTTACTCTACTCATTTATTGATACTGTTGTAGTGCTTATACCTTATTATTACATTAGAGCTATTGGTGGACTTTTGTATTTGATTGGCTTTTTGATGTTTGCTTATAATATCTACAAATCAACTTCTGCTAAAGCTATTTTGGCAGAGCCAAAAAGTGCAACGCCTATGGGCGGTGCTAAAGCCAATGCGGAGGTGATGTGATGTTTGCTTGGTTAGAAAAAAATCCATTCTTTTTTGCAGTTTGCGTCTTTATCGTCATAGCCTATGCTGGTGTGGTAGAAATTTTACCTGACTTTGCAAATAGAGCTAGACCACTTGAGGGTACAAAGCCTTATACAGTTTTAGAGCTTGCTGGAAAAAATATATATATACAAAATGGTTGCAACACTTGCCACTCACAGATGATACGTCCGTTTAAAGCAGAGACTGATAGATACGGTATGTACTCACTAAGCGGCGAATTTGCTTATGATCGTCCTCATCTTTGGGGTTCAAAAAGAACGGGTCCAGATCTTATGCGTGTGGGTAATTATAGAACGACAGATTGGCATGAAAATCATATGTTAAACCCAGCCTCTGTTGTGCCAGGCTCGATCATGCCGGCATATCCATTTTTATTTAAGAAAAATGCTGATATAGAGACTGCTTACGCTGAAGCACTAACTGTTAAAAAGGTCTTTAACACGCCTTATGATGAGAAAGATATGCCAGCTCTTGGCACTTTTGAGCAAGCAAATGCTAACGTGAAAGAGCAGGCTGCAAGTATCGTTGAAAGTATGAAAGATGAGCAAGTAAAAAGTGCTTTTGCAAAAGGTGAAATTCGCCAGATCGTGGCACTTATCGCCTATCTAAATAGCCTAAAATAGGAGTTAGTAATGGATATTAGAGAACTTCAAGCTTATGGCTATTTTATTTTGACAGCATTCTTAGCTATCACTTTGTACGCTTATTTTTTTCATCTTTACAAAAGCGAAAAGCAAGGTAGAAGAAATTATGAGAAGTATTCAAGATTAGCCCTAGATGATGAGATCGGAAGTAAAATTTTAGAGCAAAAGGCTACAAAGGAGAGCGTATGCAATGGCTAAATTTAGAAGATAATATAAATTTACTTGCGTTAATAGGTGCCATCTTAATTATCGTACTAACTGTCGTTGTAGCTGGCAAGTATGTTGGTCAAATGAAAGTTAAAAAAGATGAAAGCGTAGAGCTTAGCGAGCACAACTGGGATGGGATAGGCGAATATAAAAACCCAGTTCCATTTGGTTGGGCAGTAGTTTTTTTACTAACGCTTGTTTGGGCAATCTGGTATTATTTACTTGGTTATCCACTAAATTCTTACTCACAAATCGGTGAATATAATAAAGAGGTAAAAGAGGCAAACGCTAAATTTGAAAAAGAGTATGCAAACCCAAGCAAAGAAACGCTTCATGCTATGGGAGAGAGCGTATTTTTAGTGCAATGCTCAGCATGTCATGGCATCACAGGCGATGGCATTGGTGGCAAAGCTGCAAATTTACAAATTTGGGGTAGCGAACAAGGAATAATTGATACGATACTAAATGGCTCAAAAGGGCTTGATTATCCTATGGGCGAGATGCCAGCAGGGCTAGCTGATGCTGATGGAGCAAAGGCTATTGCAGCTTATGTTGCAAAAGAGATAAGTGCTATAAAAAGTACAAAAAATGAAAATTTAGTAGCTATGGGAAAAGAGCTTTACGCAGCTTGTGCAGCTTGTCACGGAGATGATGGCAAAGGCATGGATGGTATGTCGGCTGATCTTAGTAAATATGGTTCAAGTGAGTTCATAGTGGATGTACTAAATCGTGGTAAAAACGGCAACATCGGTGTTATGCCTAAATTTAATGATGGCAGATTAAACGAGATACAACAAAAAGCAGTTGGCGAATATGTCATATCGCTATCAAAGGGCGAATAATGGAAAATAAAAATAGAAACATCTTTGCTTTAAATGGCATTAGCGGTTATTTGGTGGCGGTTTTGCTTTTGCTATCTATCCTTGGCGTACTTACTTATATTGGTATTGGCTTGCAAAAAGATGTAGCAACCAAGCCTTACTCATTAAAAGATGCAAGTAGCATTGAGATGAAGAGCGTTGATAACGCTAAACACGTCATTATAAAGGAGTAGTGATGCTAGGCATAATAGAAAAAGCCATAATCTTGCTGATAGTTGTTGCAGGAGCTATTTGTGCGTGGTCAGTGCTTACATCAAACCACCTTTTTGTAGGCTAGGTGTGAGAAAATTTATACTCATTTTTATATTTTTGCTCTCGCAAAGTTTGGCTTTGGGAGCAAATTTTGTGATAAATAATGATGAAATTTTAAGCCAAAAAGTAAGCGTAAAGCTAAATGAGATCGGCAGTGAGCTTTACGCAAAAAGCGGTATAAATTTAGTAGTTGGCGTATATAAAGATGGTGAGCTAGAAGCTCTTTTTAAAGAGCAAAACCTTAGCTCACCTTATGCTTTTTTACTGCTTATAAAGGATAAAAAGAAAGTAGAAATTTTTGCCGATGCTAATACCTCAAAACTTTTTAATAAAGAACAAATTTTAAGTGTAAATCCAGAGTCAGGAACGATAATTCCTATTTTGGTTTCTAAAAATGGCAAAGATGTCTATAACGCTGCTATATTAAATGGCTACGCTGATATTGCCGAGCAAATCGCATCTAGCTTAAATTTACAGCTTGAAAGTAGTGTTGGAAATTCAAACAAAACTACGTTAAATTTTTTAAGATTTTTCATCTATGGTTTGGTTGCATTTTTTATAATTGTTATCTTTTATAAAAAGGTAAAAAATGGATAAAAAAACCTTTTGGCCTTATGCTATCGTACTTAGCTTCATTGCTATCATTATCGCTTGCGCAGTAACGATCATCATAGCGCTAAAACATCCAGTCGAAATGGATAGCTCTTATATGCAAAGCTACCAAAATGTCGATGAAAACATAACCTTTATCAAAGAGAGTGAAAAACGCTTTGATGAGAAATTTGATCTAAAATTTGAGCCAAATTTTAATGCTCTAAATGCTAAGTTTAAATTTCATCTAACTCCAAAAAAAGGAGAAATTTCAGCTTTAAAATATGAAATTTTACTCACTCGCCCACAGACAAATAAAGAAAATAAAATTTTAAGAGCTTCATGGCAAGAAAATGATCTAGTAAGCGAAGAAACAAGTCTACAAGAAGGCAGGTGGCAGCTACTTTTAAGGCTAAGTGACACTAATGATACAAGGTATTATAAATTTGACCTTAATGTCACAAAATGATCTTAAAATTGCAGCTTTGGTATCTAAGAAAGATCTCAAAGCCAGATTTAAATTTTAACAAACTAATCTTTTTGGCTAAATCTAAAACCAAGTTGCTAAGTTTTTATCAAATAAAACTATAAATCAAATCTCTTTAAATCCAAAATTTAATCCCAAACGCTCGCAAGTGCCGACATATTCTTTAAATTTATAGATTAATGGATGCCATTTTTGCGTATCTATCTTTTTATCTTTTAGTAAATTTTCATCTACAAAAATGCCTGTAATTTTGCAAGTAACTATGCTAAACCACTCTTTTAACTCTATATTTTCTACAACCGTTTCTATCTGTACCTTGCACTCTTTTATTCTGACGGTTTTTGCATTTATACCAGGCTCTTTGCTGAGATTTGCTGCCTTAAATTTGTCGTGCTCGTAGGTGTAGCCAAGATTCTTTTTTTCTTCTGGTACTTCACTATCACCAGTTAGTTTTTCCATTTTTTGCACAGCTTCTAGCAGACTCTCATCACATAAATTTAGCGTGATATCTGAACCATTTTTGATATTTTTAAAGCCTTGATTTTCAATGCCTATGCCAAGCACCACTGTATTTCCTAACGTCCAAGAGGATGAAAGCACCGTGATATCATCGTTTGCATTTTTATCTTTTGTGGTGGCTAGCAAAACCGGAAAGCCATAGTAAAAACCTTGTCTGTTTAACTCTTTATGCATTTTCGCTCCTTTTTTGTGATTGTAGCTTTTGGCTCTTTAAGGCTTAAAATTTTAATGTATTTAGATAAAAATTTAAAGCTTTGGCTAAGCGTAAAAAGCGCTCTTTTATCAGCATTTAGCTATCATTGCTTAAAAATTCAAGAGAGAAAAATGCATAACCTAAACCAACTTTTTGTCTTTACGAACTCGCGTAAGATTCGTGAATTTAATGCAAGTTTTAATGATGAGCTAATCCCAAAAAGCCTAAGTATCGCTGAGTTTTATAAAAAGGTAGTTTATGTAGATGGTAGGTTTGAGATTGATAGCACCTATGCTTTAGTGCTTATGAATAGAGCCTGTGCCAGTGTTAAAAAGGCAAACTCGATTCTTAAAATTCCAACTGAGTTTTTTGAATTTTTAAAAAATAATGACTATCTTTTTTCATTTTTTAAAGAGCTAGCTATTAGTAAAAAGAGTATTGCTGAGATCAAATTTAACGATATTTACGCTAATTTTGAGGAGCATTTAAACATACTTGAAGAGGTTTTAAAAGAGTATGAGAGTTTGCTTGGTCAAGAAAATCTCTATGATGATATAACCTTGCCAAAAATTTATAACATAAATGAAGCTTACATCAAAAGCTTTAGTGAAATTTCACTGCATATAGATGGAATTTTAAGTGAATTTGAGTGGGAAATTTTAGAGAAAATCTCAAAGCTAACTACGCTAAAAATTATCTTTCAAACTAGCGTTTTCAACACAAAGCTAATCAATAAAATAAAGCAAATTTCAGCTATTAGCGAGATTGAAAATTACAAAAAATATGAGCTAAATTTAAAGACAAATGAGCTAATTTGCTTAGAAAATATCAAAAAATTTGAGCCAGTTTTAGAAAAGCGATTTGCCACTAGAAGCCTGCAATGTGCCTACGCTATGGCAAAGGCGAGCGAGTTTGTGCGTGAGGGCATAAAGCCTGAAAACATCGCTGTTATATTGCCAGATGAGAGTTTTAGTGAAATTTTAAGGCTACATGATAGCAATAAAATTTTTAACTACGCTATGGGCGAGAGCTTTAAAAATACAAAATTTTATGAGGCGCTTTTTTACATTACAAGAGCGATAAACGAAGAGGCAAGGCCGGTTTTTGATCAAAGCAAGTGTGAGAGCTACGAGGAGCTTGGCTTTATCTTGAGCACGCTTGGTGTAAATGAAGAGCTTTTTAATAAATTTAAATCAAGCTACTTTGAACTTTGTGACTTTGCTAAATTTAAAGAGTTAATAGACGAGCTTTTAACGCTTGAAAATGAGCCAAGATGCGAAGAGAAGCTCGCACTTGAGCTTTTTAGGATTGAGAATTTATGTAGGTATTTTAGCTTTAGCCTAAAGCAGTTAAGTGAAATTTTCTTGCTAAATATCTCGCGCCTTAGCATCGATGATGTGGGCGGTGGAAAGATCAGCGTCATGGGCATGCTTGAGAGCCGTGGAATGAAATTTGATGGTGTGATCATAGTTGATTTTAATGATAACTTCATCCCAGCAAGAAGCACAAATGAGATGTTTTTAAACTCGAAAGTGAGGCAAAAAGCAGGACTTATAAGCTACCTTGAGCGTGAAAATTTGCAGAGATTTTACTATGAAAGTCTTATAAACAATGCCAAAAAGGTCGCCATAAGCTGTGTTTTAAACGAAGAGAGTATTCCTTCAAGATTTTTAAAAAATTTCAAAACAATAAAAGATGAGAAATTTAGTGATGAGGCCTATTTAAAATTATTTTTAAAAGGAAGTACAAGCCTAAATTTAAGCGATGACGAGATCATTTTGGAGCATGATTTTTTCACTAAACCGCTATCATTTTCGACGCTAAATCTATTTCTAACCTGCCCAAGAAAGTATTATTACGCAAAGATAGCTGGTATAAAAGGAGCAAAAGCAATAGCAACTGAGCCAGGATCTAAGCAGGGAAATAGCGTGCACAAGGCGCTTTATGAATACTACACGAGTGAATTTTATAGACAAAAAAATATATTTGATTTGGCTATTTTTAAAGAAATGCTCGCAAAGCAAGATTTTTCTTCGCTTGAGCTTGAGATTTGGTCGCAGAAATTTAAAGAATACGCAGAGTTTGAAGATGAACGTTTAAGTGATGGCTTTAGAGTGCTTGAGTGTGAAAAAGATATAGAGAGTGATTTTTGTGGTGTAAAGATAAAAGGCATTATCGATAGGATCGATGCTAGCCCTGATGGTGAGCCTTTTATACTTGATTATAAAACTGGTGATGCAAATGCGAACTCGCTTCAGCTTGCATTTTATGAAGCACTTTATGGCAGCGAGGTAAAAAGTGCTTATTTTGCTCTAAAAAATGAACCAGTGCTTATCAGCTCGAAAAAAAGTGTGGATGATCTAAAGGCCGAAATAGAAAATCTAAAGAGCGTAAATAACACTAAGATAAATTTTGAAAGAAAGAGTGGAGCTTGTAAATTTTGCGAGTATGCCATACTTTGTAGGAGAGAGTTATGAAAGATTTTTTAGCCCTAAAAGCAAGTGCTGGAAGCGGGAAAACATTCGCTTTAAGTGTTCGTTATATCGCTTTGGTGCTTAGAGGCGAAAATATAAACGAGATCATCGCTCTAACCTTTACCAAAAAAGCGGCCAATGAGATGAAAGAGCGCATAATCACAACTTTTTTGGACTTGCAAAACAAAAAGGACGAGCTTGAAAAGCTTTGCAAAGAGCTTAGTTTTAGCCAAGATGAGGTCGTAAAAAGACGCGATGAGAAGCTTGATAGGTTTTTGCAAAGTGAGCTAAAAATTTATACATTTGATGCATTTTTCTCTGGAATCCTAAAGAAATTTAGTCAAAATTTAGGGCTTAGTCCTGATTACAGCGTGCAAGATAGTCTGCAAGATCTGGCATGGAAAAAATTTGTAAAAGAGGCAAGTAAAGATCAAAAGCTTCTTAGCGAGCTTGCACTCATGATGATCATTTCAAGCCAAAAAGAGGCAAGTTTCTCACAGACTTTGGCTAAATTTTATGAGAGCTTTGGTGGTGAGCTAAAAGATAGTGGTGCAAGCTATCCAGATGATAGCAAGGTAAGAGCAGCGCAAAAGGAGATAAATGAGCATATAGCCTTGCAAAATGGTGCTAGCGATACGGCCAAAAAGACATTTAAAGAGCAAAATTTGTTTGAGCTTTTTAAAAATAAGGTCTTTGAAAGAGAGAGCCTAGATTACCGCACTTTTAGCAAAATTTATACAAGTGAGCTTGATAGGCTCTTTAACGAGCTAAAAGAGGCGGCAAAAGAGTATATTTTGGAGGTTGAAAGATATAGACTTAGCGGTTTTAGCAAGCTCTTAAATGTTTATAAATACTCAAATTTAGAGCTAAATAAAGAGATAAATTCTCTAAGCTTTGCTGATATAAATAAGCTGGTCTTTAAGCTTTTGGTTGAAAATTTTGATAAAGATGTGCTCTATTTTAGGCTTGATGGCCGCATAAATCACCTTTTGATAGATGAGTTTCAAGATACAAATGTGATCCAATATGAGATCATCTTGCCCATTATCAATGAAATTGTTTCGGGATACGGACAAAACGGACTCGGAAGCTTTTTTTACGTTGGAGATACGAAGCAGAGCATTTATAAATTTAGGGGCGGTAAAAAAGAGCTTTTCGATAAGCTTGGAGAGAAATTTGAGCAAATTTTGGTGGAAAATTTGCCTAGCAACTACCGCAGCTTAAAGGCTTTAGTGAAATTTAATAACACTGTTTTTGAAGAAATTTATCATAGGTATGGGCTTAGCTTTGAGCCGCAAAAACCAGCTAAAAAAGATAAGGAGCTAAACTACAAAGTAAGTGGTGAGTGCCCTTATTTTGAAGCCGAGGAAGATGACTATGGCTACTTGCGTGTGCTAAGTGACGAGGATATCGCGGGTGCGGCAGTTTCACAAGTAAAAGAGCTACTTACTGCTGGCGTAAATGCAAGCGATATAACTGTGCTTTGCTGGAAAAATAGCGACATCAGCCTCATCTCAGAGGTGCTTAGCAGTGAGGGGATAAAAAGCGTAAATGAAGGCACTTTGGAGCTAAAGCGAACACCGTTTGTTGCAGCGATCATCGAGTATGCGAAATTTTGTCTTTTTGGTGAAGAAATTTATGAAAAAAATGTAAAAGCACTCGTAAATACAAATCCTAAAAGGCTAAAAATAAAAGCTGAAGATAGTGCGACAAAAAGCCTATTTTATCTAGCTAAAAATTTATACATAAATATGGCTGATGTTGATATTTTAAGGCTTTTTGAGCTAAGTAGTGGCTACAAAAATTTAAGCGATTTTATCTTTAATCTTGAAAATTTTAGCTCTAAAATCAGTCCAAAAAATGCTGACGGTATAAAGATAATGACCGTTCATAAGTCAAAAGGGCTCGAGTTTGCTCACGTGATAGTTTGTGATATGATGAGTAAGGGCAGAGGCGATGACTCAAACTTTATAACAGAATATAGCGAAAAAGGCGAGTGGATAGTAAAAAGTAGAATTTCTGGTAGAGAAAATTTTGACCCTGAGTATGCTGGTGTGTTAGAGCAAATGAGAGAGCTTGAGAAGCAAGAAAATATCAATAAAATTTACGTTGCTTTCACTAGAGCCACAAAGTCACTTATCATCATTAAACAAGCTACTCCAAGTGGAAATAGTCCTAGCTTTTTTTCTTTTTATACTAGAAGTGATAAAAGCGAAGTAAACGACTATCTTGATCTAAAAGAGTTTAGTTTTGGCAAAATTTTACCTAGCAAGAGCGAGCAAAAAGAGGCAAAAAAAGATGAAAAAATGCCTGAAATTTTAAAGATAGAAAGGCAAGAGATAGAGGCAAGAGAGCAAAAAACGAGCGGTAAAAATTTAGAGGCAATCTATTTTGGTTTAGCGTTTCACTATTTGCTTGAGATGAGTGAAAGATTTGATGAAAATTCGCTTTTAAAAGCTAAAAGTTTAATGCTAAATAAATTTTATAAATTTCTCTCACCTGATAGACTTGAAGATGCCTTTAAACGGGCAAAAATACTAATAAATGAACCAAAATTTCTAGAGTGCATAAAAGATAAAGAAATTTACAAAGAGCAGCCATTTAAAGTAAAAAACGAACTAAAACAGATGGACTTATTTTGTATTGGAGAGAGTGAAATTTGTGTGATAGACTATAAAACAACAGATAAAAATATCGAGGAAAATAAAAAACAAGTTGGAGAATACAAAGAGGCATTAAGTAAATTTTATCCAAAGCATAGTATAATCGCCGTCATCTTCTACGCTCTTGATGGAAAAATTTCATATATTGAAGTTTAAATGCTACTTAATTTAAGCTTTATAAAAGCATTGTTTAAATACAATCACAACTCAAAAATTAACTTGGCAAAGGTAAGAAAATGACAAAAATAACAAAGCCAAACGAAGTTAAGCGAGACTGGATCGTTGTTGATGCAGCTGGTAAACGTTTTGGTAGATTGCTAACTGAGGTAGCAACTATACTTCGTGGCAAAAACAAACCATGCTTCACGCCAAACGTAGATTGTGGCGACTATGTTATCATCATAAATGCTTCAAAAGTAGAATTTACTGGTAATAACAAGGCTGAAGACAAACTTTATCACAGACACTCAGGATATTTTGGTAGCGTAAAGAGTGAAAAATTTGGCGATTTGATAGCAAATAAGCCAGAAAAACTATTTAAATTAGCTGTTCGTGGAATGCTTCCAAAAACTAAACTTGGAAGAGAGATGATAAAAAAACTAAAAGTTTATGCTGGCAGTGAGCATCCTCATACGGCACAAATAGCTAAAAAAGAAGGAAAATAATTATGGCAAAAGTTTATGCAACTGGTAAAAGAAAAACTGCCGTAGCAAAGGTTTGGATAAAAGCTGGAAGCGGTAAAATCGTAGTAAATGGTATGGATCTTAATACTTGGCTTGGTGGACATGAAGCTATAAAGCTTAAAGTAATTCAGCCACTTCTAGTTACTAAACAAGAGAGTTTAATAGATGTAGTAGCTACAACTTTAGGTGGTGGTTATTCAGCACAAGCAGAAGCTTTAAGACACGGTATTTCACGTGCTTTAGCTGATATGGATGCTGATTTTAGAGCAGCACTTAAACCAAAAGGCTTATTAACTAGAGATTCTCGTGTTGTTGAACGTAAGAAATTTGGTAGAAGAAAGGCAAGAAGAAGCCCACAATTCTCTAAACGTTAATGAGTTTTTGCAAGTGCTTTTGCATTTGCAAAATTTAAGTTGTGTAAATTTCAAATTTACATTGTTAATTAAATTATGATTTAGAGTCGGTTAAATTTTATTCAGTTAAAATGTAACCACTTTAAAATAAATCCTAAGAAAGGAATTCTAAATATGAAAAAGATTGCTTTAGCTATGGTTGCCGCAACAGCGGTTTTTGCGTCTAACGCAGCATATAATTATGAAGTTACTCCAACTATTGGTGGTGTTCACCCAGAGGGAAATTTACGTGTAAAAGACCATAACTTCGTTGGTGTTAGAGCTGCTAGAAATCTTGAAGATTTTTTCTTTGATCAAGTAGAGCTTGGTGTTGATTACACTCAAAAAGCAAAAGAAAAAACAGGTAGCTTAACAAGAGAAGGAAGAGTTCTTAGATATCATGCAAATCTTGTAAAAGATATAGTTGATTTTGGACCAGTTAGCCTATATGGCCTAGTTGGTGCTGGCTATGAAGATGTTCCAGCTATTTTTGTTAAAAATGAAGATGGCGGTTTTGGCCAATATGGTTTTGGCTTAAGATATCAAGTAACTGATAGATTTGCTCTTAAAGCAGAAGCAAGAGATGCTATCAAATTTGAACATGCTGATCATAACCTATTTTATTCACTAGGCTTTGGTATCGGTCTTGACTCAAAAGCAGCTCCAGTTGTGGCAGCAGCTCCAGTTGCAGCAGCAGCTCCAGTTGCAACTCCAGTTCTTGATGATGATAATGATGGCGTGCCAAATGATATAGATCAATGCCCTAACACTCCAGCTGGCGTAGTTGTTGATGAAAGAGGATGCGAGAAAGTTATCGTTCTTAGAGATCTAGATGTTAACTTTGCATTTGATAGCTATAAAGTTGGACCAAAATATGCAGCTGAGATCAAAAAAGTAGCTGACTTCATGGGCGAACACCCAGATTATAAAGTTGTACTTGCTGGTCACACTGATAGCGTAGGTGCAGAAGCTTATAACCAAAAACTATCTGAAAAAAGAGCAAAAGCAGTAGCTGATGTTCTTGCTGGCTATGGAGTAAGCGAGGATAAAATTTCAACAGTTGGCTACGGTGAGCTTAAACCAATTGCTACAAATAAAACTAAAGAAGGCCGCGCTCAAAATAGACGCGTTGAAGCTACTTTCAATAAATAATCTTATTATTTAAAGTTACTTCTTTTAGGGGCTTAGCTTCGGCTAGGCCCTTTTTTATTTCTACGGAGAAAATGATGAAAAAAACCATACTTTTTGATTTAGACGGTACACTTATTGACTCAACTTCTGCTATTTTAAAAGGATTTGATAGAGCTTTTTTATCTCATGGCAAAAAAGAGCCAGACCATAATGCATTAAAGTCTTTGGTTGGTCATCCGCTTGAAATAATGTTTGAAAGACTTGGTGCAAGCAAAAATTTAATTGATAGCTATATAAAAGAATATAAAGCTTGCTACGAAAAAATTTATCTTGATGAGACAGTACTCTTAGATTATGCAAATGAAGCATTGAAGGAGGCAAGTAGCTTTGCTGACGTTGGTATAGTTACTACTAAAACTTCAAAATTTTCTATTATCTTGCTTGAGCATTTAGGGGTTATGAAATATATAAAAACTGTTATTGGAAGAGACGATGTTGCTAATCCAAAACCAAATCCAGAGCCAATAAATTTGGCTTTAGATAGACTTAATAAAGATAAAAATAATGCATTTATGGTAGGTGATACCATTATGGATATAATGGCTGCACAAGCCGCTTTTATTACAGGCGTGGGTCTAACTTGTGGATATGGTCAAAAGAGTGATTTGGAGAAATTTAGTAAACATATTTTCTCAAACCCATTTGAAGCCGTTAGCTTTATAAAAGAAGTTTGATAATCTAATATTCCAGAGCTGCTTATACTTTAAAGTAAATTTAACCTAACGTTTAGCTTGCTTGGCTATAAAATTTATTCCAAAAATTCGTTGCTTTTGTTTGGCATAAAATCTTTTTAAAGTATTTATTATGAATTTTTAACATCTAAATTACTCTGAATAAATTTGCTTAAAAACGCTACTTTCATGGTAATTTTATCTTATTTAAAATATAAAATTTATCTAAAATTAGCTAACTTCTAGGAGATCATGGATTTAAGACCTTAGCCACTTTTAGAGCGCTTGCAAATGCAAAATGCAAGTTATATCCGCCAAGCATGCCAGTGATGTCCAAGACTTCACCAACAAAATAAAGTCCCTTAACGTTATAAGCTTGTAAATTTCCATCTAAAAATTCACTCTTTACGCCACCTTTTGTAACTTCCGCTCTTTCAAAGCCAAATGTCCCAGCTGGGGCAAATTCATAAGCAAAAAGCCTTTTTATTATTTGTCTATCATTGTCGTTAAATTCATAAAAGGCTCTGTCTTTTAAGCCAAAATTTCTTAAGAATTCTAGCACAAATCTCTTTGGCAAGGGCAAAACCGAACTAAGCTGCTTTTTGCCATTTATTAAATTTTTCTCATTAAATTTGGGTAAAAAATTTATACAAATTCGACCTTTTTGCCAAAATAACGAGGCGTTTAGTATCGCTGGTCCGCTTATGCCTCTATGTGTAAAAAGCAGATTGTTACTAAATTTATGGCTCTCGTTTTTGCTATTTATCTTTACGTCTGCGTTTAGGCTAACGCCACTAAGTTCTTTAAACCAAAATTCATCTTTTTGCACGCTAAATCCAACAAGTGTAGGTGCAAGAGCTGATGTTTCAATGCCAAAATCATTTGCTATTTTATAGCCAATGTCACTTGCGCCAAGGGCTTTGTAGCTTAATCCTCCACTTGCGATGACTAAATTTCTAGCTCTAAATTTTTCATCTTTTGTCAAAATTTCAAAAATTTCATCTACTTTTTTAGCGCCAAGAACCTCTTTATTGTAAAAAATATCTGCATTTTGCCTTTTTAGAAGTATGCTCAAGACGCTCTTTGCGCCACTATCGCAGAAAAATTGATTTTGCTTTTGCTCACTAAAATTAAGCTCACTAAAAAATTTCAAAACTTGATCTGGAGCCAGTACTTTTAAAATTTGCTCTATAAATTTTTGCTCGCCGAGGTAGTTTTTAGCGCTTATAAAGCGGTTTGTGATGTTGCATCTACCTCCACCGCTTGCTAGGATCTTTTTGCCAGCACTACTATTTTTTTCTAAGATGGCAACCTTTTTACCCTTTAAATTTGCCCCTAAAAAGAGCCCGCTAGCACCAGCGCCAATGATGATGACGTCATAGATCAAAACTTCAAACTCTCTTTTAAAATCTCCTCGCTTGTAAGACGAGAGTCAAATTTGATTACTTGATTTTTCTCATTTTTGTAATAATCCACCACGCCTTTTTGGCTATTTAGTAACTCTAAATTTAAGCTTACCTCAGGACTTAGATAGATGTTCTTAAAAATTCTTGGATCGCTTAGGCTAAAGAGCAAAACAAGCCATATCACGCAAAGTACCACGCAGATAATGGCTAGTACTTTAAAACCAAAGGCATGCAATATATACCCACCAAACGCACCTCCAACAAAGCTTCCTAGATAGCCAAATGAATTAAATACACCAAGGGCTGAGCCTTTTTGAGAGGATTTTACAAATTTTGTTGCGGTTGATTGCATTATGGGCTCGTGAAGGTTAAATCCTATAAAAAATATAGCAACTCCCAAAACGAAGATAAAAAGCGTAAAACTAATGGCAAAAATAGTGTAGGTTAGGGCAAAAAGCAGCGTACCAGCTATCAAGATGACCTTACTAAGTCCCTTACCATCGCCAAGGGCACCAGCTAGCCCCATAGCTAAAAAGCCAAGCACGGCGCCAAGCGTATAGACCTTGTAAAGCTCGCTACTTTCGTAACCATACTCTTTTACTAAAACGATAGGGATTACCAAAAATGCGATGCTTGCTAGCATCTTTTGCATGAAAGAGGTGAAATTTATGATCATGTAATCTTTTTGCAAAAACAGCTTACCAAATGGTACTTTTTCACTTTTGGCACTCACTTTTATCTCTTTTGGCACAACAGTGTAAAGAAGTACAATGCAAAGTAGGCTGAGAGTGGCACTTAGATAAAAGAGACTTGAAAGTCCGTAGTCTTTGGCGAGAAGTGGCCCAAGCACCATAGAAAGTGTGAAGCTAAGCCCTATAAAAGCGCCCATTATCGCCATGGCTTTTGAGCGTTTTTCTTCTGTTATATAGTCACTTATCATCGCAGTTGCAACTGCTCCGATAGCACCTACACCTTGTAAAAATCTACCAAATAGCATGATAAAAATATCGCTTGTAAGTGCACAAATTATTGAGCCGATGATAAAAATCAAAAGTCCGATCGTTAATGTTTTTTTGCGTCCTATCCTATCCGAGAGTGCTCCAAAAGGCACTTGAAATATCATCTGTGAGATTGCATAGACGCCTACTATTAGCCCTACTAAAAACTCGTTTGCTCCGCGTAAATTTAAGGCATAAAGGCTAAGCACTGGCAAAACTATAAAAAGACCTAAAAATCTGCTTGCTATGATAAAAGATAGTGGTAAAACGCTTTTTAACATAAAATTTTCCTTATTTTTAAAAGGACTAAGTTTATCATTTTAACGCTAATTTAAATTTAAAAATTTAATCTACTTTTTTGTAAAATACGCCCAAAAATCAAGGAGCTCTTGCAATGAAGATCGTGCTTGCGACATCAAATTTAGACAAAGTAAAAGAGATAAAAGAGTATTTAAAAGGCTATGAAATTTACGCCTTAAGCGAGGTTACAAAGCCATTTGAGATCGTTGAAGATGGTAGCAGCTTTCAGCAAAATGCACTCATAAAGTCAGAAGCCGTCTTTGCAAAGCTTAAAGAGCAAGGGCTTGAGGGCGAATTTATTGCACTTAGCGATGATAGCGGCATCAGCGTGGATGCACTTGGTGGTGAGCCAGGGATCTACTCAGCTCGCTATTTTGACCTTGATGAAAATGGCAAAGTATGCGGTAAAAACGCAAATGACGCAAACAATAGAGCAAAGCTAATTAGCAAGCTAAAGGCGCTAAATTTAGAGAGTTCACCAGCTCACTACACCGCCTGTATCGCTATTAGCTCGAAATTTGGTGATTATACGACGCATGGCTTTATGTATGGAAGAGCGATTGATGAGGAGCGTGGTACAAATGGCTTTGGCTACGACGAGCTCTTTATCCCAGATGGCTTTACTAAAACGCTTGGCGAGCTAGACAATGAGACAAAGCTTAAAATTTCTCACCGCTCAAAAGGGCTTGAGCTTGCGAATTTTGTGCTAAAAAGTCTAAAGAAAAACTTTAGTTAAGCCCATTTAGCCCTTTATTAGCTCTCTCTAAAAGATCCCGTGCGCGAGGATTTTGCTCTTTTCCATTTAAAATTTCAAGCACTTTTTTGTAGTTTTGGGTAGCTTCGTCCTTTTGATTAAGCTTTGCTAGGTCGTTAGCAAGCTCTACTAAAAGCTCTGATCGCACAAGCTCGTTGCCGCTTAACTCCGGCGTGATATCAAGTAAATTTAGCGCTAAAAGGTGGTTTTCGTGGGCTTTGTCAAAGTCGTTTTTTAGGTAGTAGGCGCTAGCGATGCCTTTTATACAGATGAGTTCGTCGTTCATTGGGGCATTTGGTGCGTTGTCATAAATTTTTAGAGCTTCTTGAAAATTAGCAAGTGCTTCGTCGTATCTGCCTAGCGCCTTTTGTGTCGCACCTAGGCTATGATAAGAGCGAGCTAGTAGCAGCTTGTCGCTAACGTTTGCCGCAAGCTCTAGGGCTCTTTGTGAGAGCTCTAACGCCTTTTGTGGCTCTTTATTTACTATGCAAATGCTAGCGCTATTTATGAGCGAAGCGATCGCCTGCTCGGTGTTGCTCTCTTTTAAGCAGACATCAGTCGCTTGCTCGGCTAAATTTATGGCTCTCTCCAAATTTCTATCGCTTTTATAAAACTCCCTCACACTCTCTTGTATTAGCTCGTCACAGCTACTTGCAAAGAGGCAAATAGGCGCTAAAAATGGCAAAATTTTCTTCATCTTTTTACCTTTAAATTTTTGCCTTATTTTACCTTTTAAAGCGAGAAATTTATATTAACTTTGATAAAATCAGTAAATATCTGTTTTTAACAAGGAGAATATATGGCTAATTTTGCAAAGTACATAAAACAGGATAAAAATAATAAAATAATAGACCCAAGTAAAATTTTTACATCATTACCACAAAAACATTATCAATATTTACGTACTCCACAAAATGATGTCATTGAAAAATGGTTTAAACGAAGAGATGAGAGTGCAATAATTATAAAAATGAATACTGGTAGCGGTAAAACATTAGCAGGTCTCCTTATATTGGAGAGCTGTTTAAGGGAAAATAAGGGGCCTTGTGTGTATGTTGTTCCTGATAATTATCTAATAGAGCAAGTTAAGAAGGAAGCAGATATATTAGGGATTCGGACAACTATGAATATTGATTCAATAAACTTTGAAACTTCAAAAGAAATCTTAATTTGCAATATATACCAACTATTTAATGGACGAAGTAAATTCGGAATCGGAAAGCCGGAAATCGAAATTGGAAGTATAGTTATAGATGATGCACATGCTTGTATAGATATTATAAACCAACAATTTACTATAACGATTAATAAAGAAGACAATAAAAAATTATATAATCAAATTTTTAGACTATTCATTGATGATATTAGAAACCAAAGCCAGTCATTAGCAACAAAACTCGAATTAAATGAACCAAATACGATAGGACTTGTTCCTTTCTGGAATTGGCAAAACAAGCATCAAGAGGCTTTTAAATTTATAATAGAGAACGGGGATGATAATTTAAAAAGATTTAATTTGAAATTGATAGAAAAAAATTTTGAATTATGTAGATGTGTGGTTAGTTCATCCAAAATCGAAATAACTCCTCATGTTATTCCTATACAAGAGTTTGTATCTTTTGAAAATACCAAGCGAAAGATTTTTATGACCGCAACACTTGTTGACGATAGTATACTATCAACGCATTTTAATATAGATGAAAAATATCTAAACAAACCAATTACTCCAAACATGGTGAATGATATTGGGGAGCGTCTTATTTTTGCTCCGCAAATAATAGATCCAAAAATAACAACGAAAGATATACAAGGAATGCTAAAAAATTTAGTTAATAAATTAGGATGTAACATATCAATAATTTCTCCATCTTTTCAAAAGAGCAACGCATGGGAATGCATAGCAACAAAAAGGGCCGATAAAGATAATATTATAGAATGCACAAATGAACTTCGAGATAAAAAATCAAATAGTAATATTATTGTTTTCACAAATAGATATGATGGTATAGACTTGCCAGGTGATGCTTGTAGAATTTTGGTAATAGATGGATTGCCAAAAGCGCAAAGATTAATAGATCAAATAAATGAGAGCTATTTGCAAGGAGATGATGATAGAATATTAAACCAAAAAATACAAAAAATTGAACAAGGAATGGGTAGAGGAATAAGGTCTAATACTGATTACTGTGTTGTATTGTTGCTGGAGCCTGATTTGGCTAAAGTGGCCGCAAAACATAAACATAAATTTTCAGAGGCGACAAAACAACAGTTTGAATTATCAGAAGAGGTAATGGAAGATTGTAAAAACATAGGGGATATACAAACAACGATTTTGCAAGTATTGCAAAGAGATAAGGATTGGATACAAGCGCATAATGATAGAATTTTAAATGTAGAATTTAAAGTAAACAGCTTGAATATATTTTCTATTGAATTACGAAAAGCTTACAACTTTGCTATTAATAAAAACTATAAAGCAGCACAAGAAATTTTAGAAAATTATATAAATAAGCTACCTCAGGATAATAAAATTTTTATAGGCTATGCAAAACAGATTCTTGCGGAATATACAAATTTTATAGATCGAAATAAGGCACAAGAAATTTTAAAATCTGCCTGCAATCTAAATAATCAAATTTTAAAGCCGATCAATGGGATAGAGTATAGTAAAATTTCCCAGCAAAAAAACCAAGTAGACAATATAGCTAATCACATATCCGACTTTGCGGACACAAATGACTTAATAATAGAAATTGAGGAAATTTTATCTCATTTAGTTTTTACAAAAGATACCTACGATAAATTTGAAGATTCCATTAAAAGAATAGGTACATTATTGGGTTTCTATTCACAGCGGCCAGATAAAGAGTATAAATGTGGTCCTGACAATTTTTGGGCAGTTGACAATAAGTATTTTATAATAGAATGCAAAAATGGCGCAGTAACGAATACCATTCCAAAAAGTGACATAGAACAAATAAGCTCATCCGTTAGTTGGTTTAATCAAACTTATCACATTAAAGATACAAATAGCTGTTTTTCTATTTTGATTCATCCAAGTATAAAAATATCACAAGATGCATTTTCTAATGAAAAAATAAGAGTTATGACAGAGGCAAATTTGCAAAATTTCAAGAAAAATATTACAGAGTTCTTCAAGGCAATAAAAGATAAGTCAAGCGATAACAGATCTATTGGCAAACAACTGAAAAATTATAAATTAGAGCCAAATTTAATAATTGAAAATTATACAGAAGACTATAAAAAATAATCTAAAGGAGCTTAAATGTCAAATATCTTAATCATAGGCGCGGGCGGCGTGAGCCAAGTTGCGACCGTAAAATGCGCGATGAACGCGGACGTTTTTAGCAAGATCACCCTTGCAAGCCGCACCAAAAGCAAGTGCGACGCGATCGCTAAATTTATAAAAGACCGCCTAGGCGTCGCTATCAACACCGCCCAGATCGACGCGGACGATACCGATGCCGTGGTTGCGCTCATCAAAAAAACGGGCGCCGATTTGCTTTTAAACGTCGCACTGCCGTATCAGGACCTAACCCTCATGGACGCGTGCTCTCGCGCCGGCATCCCATATATTGACACCGCAAACTACGAGCACCCGGATACCGCTAAATTTGAATACAAGCTACAATGGGCGAAGGACGAGGATTTTAAAAAGGCGGGCACCATGGCGCTGCTGGGAAGCGGCTTTGATCCGGGAGTGACGAACGTATTTTGCGCCTACGCGCAGCAAAATCTCTTTGACGAGATTCATGAGATCGACATCCTAGACTGCAACGCTGGCGATCACGGATATCCGTTTGCGACGAATTTCAACCCAGAAATCAACCTGCGCGAAGTGAGCGCAAAGGGCCGCTACTGGGAGCGCGGCGAGTGGAAAGAGACTGAGCCGATGGAGATAATGTTCAAATGGGACTACCCGAAAGTAGGCGTCAAGGACAGCTACCTGCTCTACCACGAGGAGCTTGAAAGCTTAGTAAAAAACATCAAAGGGCTAAAGCGAATCCGCTTTTTCATGACCTTTGGACAAAGCTACCTCACGCATATGAAGTGCCTAGAAAACGTCGGTATGCTGCGCATCGACGAGGTCGAGCATAACGGCGTCAAGATCGTGCCGATACAGTTTCTAAAGACCTTGCTGCCTGATCCTGCGTCGCTAGGCCCCCGCACGAAGGGCAAAACCAACATCGGCTGCGTGATCCGCGGCTTAAAAGACGGCAAAGAGCGCCAGGTCTACATCTACAATGTCTGCGACCACGAGGCTTGCTACGCCGAAACGGGCGCGCAGGCAGTGAGCTACACGACGGGCGTGCCTGCGATGATCGGCTCGATGATGGTCGCAAAGGGCATCTGGAGTGGTAAGGGCGTCTTTAACATGGAAAATTTCGACGCCAAACCTTTCATGGATGAGCTAAATAAGCAGGGCTTGCCGTGGGAGATGATAGAGATGAAACCCGGCGAGAGGTATGAGGTAAAATAGCAAGGCTTGTCTTTTTCTACTTATACCTCGTTGAAATTTGATTTTTAATGCTCATGTATTACATATACGCTCCGCTTAAAAATCAAATTTCGCCTCGTCTAAGCGAAAAATACATTCACGGAATATATATTTTCAGATGTGACAAAATAACTTATACATAAAAGGTAGCAAATGATATATAAAATTTTAAAAAACTTAGAAGCATTTTTTGTAAGAATTAAAAATAATTTTTTAAATATGAATAAAGAGAAAAAATTTTACTCCATAGCTTTGATTTTTTTTATATTATTTTTTATTATTGGTCTTTTTCCTTTGCCTAATGCGACAAAAGTAACCATTATGTCTTTTTGCAATATTATCGCTGTTGTATTGGTATGTTTGGGTTTTGTGTTTTGGATGGCTTTAATTATAAAAAAATTATGGAATCGTTGGATTGGAAAGATTATAATTGCGTTATTAAATTTTACAACTTTTTTTATTTCCAGAACTTTTTCTAAAATTTTGATTGCAGATACTTTTGGACTCCCCGTTAAAGATTTTGGTATGACATCGGAAATATTAACTCTCGTGCTTTATCTGCCTATATTATTTTTACTACTAAGCATTGTATGTATTCTTGTATATGTACTACAAATGGTATGTATATTTTTATTGGAAATACCGTCAGTAAAAAGTATTTTAGTAAAATTTTTTCCCAATTCAAATTTATCTTCAATGGTCACATTAGCAAGAACTATTGCTCTTGGTATAATGTCTGGCATATTGTGGTATGTTGGTCTTGCTTTTCTTTTTGTAGTCCAAGATGAGAAAGGTTTTGTGAAAGCTAAGATGATGCCATTTTTAGCTTATTGGTGTGATTATCAGATTATGCCAAAATATCCAAATTTGAAAGAAAATCAAAGAGTTATTTTACATGACAACGGAGTTGTATCATATATAAAATATAATGATCAAGATAAAATAGAAATTTTTGTTGAAAAATACAAATAGTTTATTTTTGGTAAAATTATCATTCTCTGAAAGCAGTTTTATCTTGTGGTATAAAATAATATAAAAAAACAAAAAAGAGGAAATCTTGCAATCAACAAAAACATCTATCTGGTTCTTAATCATCCTAAGCGGTCTAATGGCCTGCACCTCGCTATCTACGGACGTATATTTGCCCGCTATGCCTACGATGGAGCGGCAGCTGCACGGAGACTCGGAGCTCACGATAACGGGCTTTTTGATCGGCTTTGCTATAGCGCAGCTCGTCTGGGGGCCTATCAGCGATAGGATCGGGCGTAAAATCCCGCTTTTATTGGTATGGCGCTCTTTGCGATCGGATCAGTAGGATGCGCGATGTCGGACACTATGGCTAGCGTCGTGTTCTGGCGCGTGCTTCAGGCTTTGGGCGCATGCGTAGGACCGATGCTAAGCAGGGCGATGATTAGCGATCTTTTCGGTAGCTCGCAGGCCGCACAGATGCTCTCTACGCTAGTTATTATCATGGTGATAGCGCCAATAGTGGGTCCGTTATTGGGCGGCGCGATACTGGAGTTTGGCTCTTGGCACGGGATATTTTGGCTGATGGCGCTAGCTAGCGCGATTATGTTTGCGATGATTTTTCTCTGCCGGAGACCTTGCTGCCGCAAAAGCGCTCCACAAAGCCCATCGTATCGTCTTTTAGAAACTATCTAAAATTATTACAAGACGCCAAATTTATGCGCTACACTCTTAGCGTGACGTTTTTCTACGTAGCCGCCTATGCCTTTATCACGGGCTCATCGTTTGTATATATCGATTATTTCGGCATTCCTAGCAAATACTACGGATTTTTATTCGACATAAACATCGTGGGCGTCATGGCGCTAAGTTTCGTAAACAAAAAGCTGGTAAAGCGCTATGCGCTAAACCGCCTGCTCATAGTCTCTGCGCTCGTTGCCGCACTTGCTGCCAGCGTGCTGTTTGCGTTTTTCAAAACAGGCGGCGTTCTTGGCGTGATAATCCCGATGTTTTTCGTTTTTAGCATGAACGGCATCATCGCTTCTTGCTCCAATGCCGCCGCTCTTGATAGCGTACCGCAGGAGATGAAGGGCTCGGCCGCTGCGCTCATAGGCTCGCTGCAATACGGTAGCGGCATCCTCTCATCGGCGATGCTTGCGGCGTTTTCTGCGGGTACGCCGTGGACGATGTCTTGGATAATAGCTCTGTTTGTTTGGCTAAGCGCGCTCGCGGCGTATTTTAATAAATAAATTTAGCCTTGCGGGTTTGACTCAAATTTCGGTCAAATTCGCAAATTTTAGGTCACCAAAGACAAAATCAAATTTGAAGCCGACGGGCCTAGCCAAATTTTACTTTTTCTTATTTTCGCTTTTTTGCGCGCTTAGCGCCTCAAATTTCTGCTTTAAAATTTTAAAAATCTCGTGCTTTGGGAGTTCGTATTTGTCGTATATCACGGCGTCATCGTCGCCGATAGGCTGCATGAGCCCATCAGCCGCGTCGCGGTCTAGTTTGCCTCGTTTAAACCTCACGTTTAAAACGTCAATTTTGAGCTTGGCGTCTATCTCGGGGATGCCGATTTCATCGATATCTTTAAAATAAAATTTCGCATTCTTGCCACCTTTTTGTATAAAAAATCCGTCGTCTTCGATTTTTCGGCATCACAGAATAAGAAATGAGGATAAAGAGGTAACTTCGGCGCAAGCTAACTTACTGGCGCCGAAATTGAAAGTTATTTTATCACTGCTTCAAAGCCAACATCTACATCTGGATAGCTCTTTCCGCCGTGAAATGGTTTGGCGGCAGCGGCAAATTTATCAAAGCTCTCATTTAGCTTCAAATCATTTACAAGATCAACTGAAAATTTTGCCATTAGCTTACCATTTTGCACTTCATATTTTGTTTTAAAAATTTTTGAATTGCCATTTATGCTAAGCTCAACATCCATTTCTCCAGCCTTATCGTCGCCATTTACTGCTACGATCTTGCCATCTACTGCCTTGCCATCGAAAATAATGCCAATCCTTTTATCGCGGTCAGGTAGCTTTGTGTCGATATCTTTTGGCTCTAGCTTAAATTCAAAGCTCTTTAAAAAATCAGCAAAATTTGCATTTTCTTGACTTTTAAAATTTATCGTCTTGAAAGTACCTGGTACGGCTGTTTTATTTGCCAGCTTGTAACCAGTAAATGTTACCTTTGGTTCACCTTCTACGCTAAATGCAAGAGCTGAAACTGCAAAAAATGAAGCTACTAAAGCAACAGAAGTAAGTTTGTTCATAAAGTATCCTTTTTATAATATTGATAATAAATATCGCAAATTATATACCCACTTACTTCAAAAAAGACTTAAAAACTCTTTTTAATTAATGAATAAATTTTTAATAGCTTCTTACTCTGGATCATCACTAAAATCGTTATCTCTAAAGATCACATAAAAATTTATGAGCCAAAAAACAAAAGCGACTGCTATGAGTGTTGCTGGTAAATGAATATAAAAGCCACTCCAAAAATAAGCCAAAATTCCTCTACTAATGCCAGCTAAAAGAACTAAAATAAAAGCAATTTTGCTAAGGCGTAAAAACTCAAGTTCTTGTCCGCTGTGACGAAGTCCTGCGACATTAAATATAAGCATTACGCTAAAAATCACTGCATTTATCGCTATTAGATGCATAAAATTTGTTTCAAGATGGAGCTCAAAAATACCGCTAAAGCCGATCCCTAAAAATCCAACCGCTAAAAATAGTTGCATAAAATAGTATAAAAGCACAAAACTATGCCTAAAAAGCTCTTTATAATGCCATTCTTTAAGCTTTGCAAGTACCGCACTTCCGCAAGCTATCGCGGCATAATAGACACCCATGCTTTCTTCAAAAAATATATTTAAAAGCAAAAAAGCACAAACGCAGCAAATAGCGATATTTTTATAGATAAAATTTGGCACAAAAACAGCTTCATCCATACCTTTTTCTCTTTTTAGTGCTTCTTTCCCAAGTACGACACTAACGCGGTAAGAGATGAGTAAGATAGCGATCACGTGGATAAAAACTTGTAAATTTAGAAATTTTTCATTGCCACTTATTAGATAATAAATTTCAAAGCTTAAAATGCCAAACAAAAAGCCAAGTACGCCAAATTGATCATCATTTTTATCTCGCCAGATCATATAAAGGCAAAGCAAAACCAAGTAAAGCCAAAAAAGAGCGATAAAGCAGTGTGCTAAAAATAGGCTAAAAAATGCCAAGATAAAGCTTGTAAAAAAGAGTGAAAATAATATATAGGCGTGTATTTTTAGAGATGCTTGAAAATTTGTCCAATCAGTTAGTCCAGTTAGCAAAAATCCAGCATAAGCAAGCGCTAAGAAAAGTTGCAAAAATATAAATTTATGCAAACTCACAAAATCAGTTGGAGTAAAAAACACACTAGCACCAAGCACCGCACAGGCGGCACTCATTAAGAAAAATATCCTCATAGGATGAGTAAAAAAGTTATTAATCATAATAAATTTGCCCTTTGAAATTTTCATCTATCATCTTGCTAATAAACGTAAAATCGCGCTCTTTGAAATCTTTGTCTATTTCAAGTTCTCTTTGTATGACTGCACCTTTACTTGATAAGAAATAAATTCTATTTGACATCTTTACAGCTTCCATTCTATCGTGTGTGACAAGAATCACACTCATACCTTCACTTACTCTTTGGCTGATAATCTCAATCAAAATTTCTTTCATATCATAATCAAGCCCAGAAAAAGGCTCATCCATTAAAAGTAGATCAGGCTTTGTTACGACCGCTCTTACGAAAGCTACCCTTTGTCTCATGCCGCCACTTAGCTCGCTTGGGTATTTTAAAGTGTCCTTTTGGCTTAATCCAACCTTTTTAAAAAGCTCTAAAACAGCGTTAACATCTGGTTTATCCATAACCAAAAGCACATTTTCAAGAGCATTTTTCCATGTAAGTAGGCGATTTTCTTGAAAAAAATATGTAGTCTTTTTAAAGCTATTAAAAATTTTTCCTTTTCTAGGCTCATTTAGTCCGCTAATAAGCCGAAGTATCGTCGTTTTGCCACATCCAGATGGCCCAAAAAGCGTCACTACCTCGCCACCTTTTACATTTAGGCTAAAATTCCTTACGACCTTATCTCTTAAAATTTCATACTCTACATTTTTAAGCTCAAGCATCATCTTCTCCAAGGCATCAAAGCTATTTTTAGTGGCTCGATGATGAGGTATTCAAAGAGCATGATAAGAGTGATACTTAAAAGAACATACGCCATTACCTCGGTTGTTTCAAGCATTGCCCTTGCATTTGCTATCTTTGCTCCCATACCGTTATTTGCACCCAGTAGCTCAGCCATTATGACTATCTTTACACCCATTGCGACAGCTACGCTAATAGAGCTTATTATGTAGCTTGTAAGATGCGGGATATAAAGGTGTCTTATCTTTTTTAAAATTCCTAGATTATAAGCGTCAAACATCTCTTTTAGCTCCTCATCTACGCTACTCATAGCAACTGCTGAGCTTGCAAAAGTAAGCGGTAAAACGGTTATAAAGATAGTAAAAACGGTGCTAAAATTTCCAAATCCAAACCAAAAAATAGCAAGCACTATCCAAATAATCGGCGGCATTGACAAAAGCAAGGTTATAACAGGCTTTAAAAAGGCTGCAAAACTTTTAAAACTACCTGCTATTAGCCCTAAAAATATACCAAAAAATGTTGCCGAGCAAACTCCAATCAGTGATCTGCAAAGCGTTATATTTATCTCGCTGTTTTTATAATCTTTTAAAATTTCACAGGCTTTTAAAAATACATCTTTTGGTGGCGGAAGCAAGAGTGGGGAGCTAAACTCGCTTCCCACTTGCCAAATGGCTAAGATCAAAAAAACTACGGCAAATCCGCTAAATCCGCCCCAAAAATAGTCAATTATTTTTAAAAAGCTTGAGCGATCTTTTTTGATGCCATCAATTAGTATCATAAAAATAGACCTTTATCTGGCATCTTGCCGCCTAGAAATTTTGGATTAAACTGATAAATTTCTTCAAAAAATGCCATGATCTCATTTTGTAGTTCATTTGCTTTTGTTACTGTTAAATTTGCCTTATCAAAAGCATTTGCAAGTGCTACTTCTGGAGCTGGCAAGTAGCTTGAGCCTATCTTTGCTGCACTTTGTTTGTTTTCAAGTATCCATGAAAGTGCATTTTTAAGATCGCTATGAAGCGTGTCAAATAGACTTAAGTTTTTCTCGTAAAAGCCTCTTTCTACGATAATGCCAGCCATTGGGATTATCGGTTTTGTACCAAAGCTCTCGCCCCAAATTTTTGGAAAATCAACTGAGTAATGCACGCTAACGCCTGCTTTTTTACCGCGCAAAATAGTCGCTTCGCCAAGAGGTTGTGGAACTATTAAAATGTCAAAATCTTTTTGTAAAAATAAAAGCAAAGCCTCAGGTGGCGTTGCTGTGTAGGTGATGTCTATTTTGCTAACGTCTATGCCTCTCTTCTTGCAAAGCGCTCTTAGGACAAGATCAGGCATGTCGCCTCTAAATGGCATGATAAGCTTTTTGCCTACAAAATCCTCTAAATTTTTGATCTTTTCATCCTTAACCATAGCGTTCATAACGCCAAGTGTTAGTAAATTTAACATCGCAAAATCAAGCCCTTGATTTCTTAAATTTGCAGCGACATTTGAAGGCGACATTGTGACTTTAATATCTCCACTAGCGACGCCTGCACGAAGCTGATCTGGTGTTTTCCAGATATTTAGGCTTACATCGTAAGTTTTATTTAACTCGCCTTGCAGCGCAGCAACCGCCATGATAACGCTTGGGATCGCTGGTGCGCCCCACATAGTAAAGCTCTCTTTTGCAAATAAATTTGGTGCAAATGCGCTAACGCCTAAAGCCGTGCTAAGTCCTAAGAATTTTCTTCTATCTAACATCTTTTTCTCCTTTAAAAACTGCTGTGAAAGCTAATGAAAAATGTCCTGCCAGGGGCATGAACGACTACCGGATCAAGTGCTGCTACGTGATCACCGCTGATAAATTCTGCATAATCTTTGTCAAATAAATTTGCTACGCCAAATCTTATGCCAACTTTATTTTTAAACTCTATGCCACCATAAAGATCAAGCAAACCAAATCCTTTTGCGGCCTCTTTTTTGTCGATACCTAGACCATTTTGCTTGCTAAAATCGCCTCTAGTTTGCTTTGAAACTAGTCTTAGTGCAGTGCCAAGATTATAGCTACCAAAGCTTGCATAGTCTTTGTAGTCAAATGCAAAATTTGCCTCAAAAGGCCTTATCTGATAAAGTGGCCTGCCATTGGTTTTATTTTGTCCGTAGTTGTAGTAAAGTGAGCTTTTTAAGCCAAAGTGCCTTGCAAAGCTATATTCTGTATTGAAATTTACACTATAAAGCGTTGCATCAACGTTTCTTGAGATGACAGCATTTTTATTTATTAGTGGCATCGCAGCCTTTGAGTGGCGTCTATCAAAAATGATCAAATTTTTAACGCTATCAGCGATGAAATGTCCTCCAAAGCTAAATGCATCTTTGCTTTGAAGCGAGTTTAGGTATTCTTTATAAAACTCGCTACCAAATTTAAAGCCAAGAACCGCTCTATTGTGTCTTTCTGGCTCTAAATTCGGATTTGCTATCCAGCCGTTATCGCCTGCACCATAAAGTGTATTAAAACGCTCCATATTGCTTGGCAAGCGAGATAAACTCTCAAGTTTTGCAAAGTAGCTATCCTTGTCGTTTGGTGTAAATTTATATTTTAAACTTGCACTAAAAGCGTCTTTTTTGATCTTATCGCTTACGTCCTCACCATAAATTTGGCGAAGTAGTCCGCGAGTCGTGCTAATGTCTAGATTTGGTGCAGAATATTTAGTATCAAGTCCATTAAGCTTACTTTTTTGCTCCTCATATCTTAAGGCAAGAGAGGCTTCGTTTGCTTCATTAAATTTATAAGCAAGTGTATCAAAGAGCATAAATTTATCATTTCTAACATTAGCAAATCTGTATCCGTTAAAGACCCAGTTGTTGCCTTGCTTCATGTATCTTTTGCCGTCATGTTTATCTTTTTCAAAGCCAGCGCCTATTTGATTGTGAAAGCTTGAAAAATCAACATCATACTTTAAATTTGCCTCAAATATATTCCTCTTTAAATCCACTTTTACATTTGGAGTAGCATCTCTTAGATGAAAATTATCAGCTTTTCGCTCAACTTTTTTTAGGATAAATTCGAAATTTAGCGTATTTGAAAGATCTTCCTCGCCTAATCTAATATTTAGCTTGCCGACTTTTCTTGTCGTTTTAAAGGCATCCATCACGTGCTCTGGTTGCTTGTCTTTATCGATATTATCCCTTAAAAACGTAAGCCTAAGCTCGCTAAGATCATTTGGCACGAAGCCTAAGATAGCGCTTTGACCTTGCCTATTGTAGCCATAGTCCCATCTTTTGCCACTTCCATCTTTATAATTATTTGCTTTGGTGAAATTTGCATTTAAAATGGTATAAAAATTTGCGCCGCGATATTTAAAAAGCGATGAATTGTAAAAGCTTTTGCCATACATTCCAGCTGAGATATGAAACATATCAGCTGAGTTATCAAGCAAATTTGTAACAAATGGGTATTCGCCTCTTTGAGTGCGGTCAAATTGATTTTCCACAAAGGCACTTTGTGCAACGTTTGGCGTAATGACTGGTGGCGGAGCAAATTCTCTAATAGGCTTTATAATGTCTAAATTTGCTTCATTTGCTAGAAGCAGTGATGAAAGAACTGCTAGGCTTAAAATGGACCTCATGTAAACTCCTTTTTAAAGATATAATTATGATTTCTTTTATCAGAATTGTAGTAGCAAAACTCTTTATAAAAGTTGATGTAAGTCATCCTTTAAATTTTTAATCCATAATTACGAGCTTATTGTAGATAAAATGCTTGATTTTATTTTTGTAAGAGTAGCTAAATGGTGTAAATTTAATGTGAAAAATGTAAAATTTTGATAATTGTTATATAAAATTTTAAATCGTAGGTCGATTTAATTAGGCTCTAAAATTATTAAGCCTATCTCTTAGCTCTTTTGAAATGGTAAATTTTGAGAGTTCATATTTATCAAAAATGATGATCAAATCATCACCTAGTGGTTGCACTAATCCAAAGCAAGCATCTCTATCAAGACGGTTTTTCTTAAATTTTACGCTTAATGTTTCAACTTTTTTCTTATCACCAAAGCTCTTAATGGCGATCTCTTCGATATCCTTAAAGTAAAATTTTATGCTTTTTGAGCCTTTTGTAATGATAAATCCATCATCTTCAATACGTAAAAAGTTGTTTTGAAAAATTTTTCTAACACAAAAGAACGCTGAGAGAGCGCCAATGATGATGCCAAAGAGAGACACTGCACCAAGAGCTAGATAAAAGTAGCCAACGATGCTAAAGGCAAAAAGCCCAAGCCCAAACGCAAGCGCCCAAAAAACATCTTTTTTACTCTCTTTTGTTATCATCATTTTTCCTTTTAAGCTAAAATTCCAGCACCATTTATCGCTTGGCTGCGCTCTTTTGCATAAATTCTCTCGCCATTTATTACATCGTATTTCCAGATCGGCGCATTGGCCTTAAAGTCCTCGACAAACTCGTTTATAAGCCTTAGCGCGACCTTTCTTTGAGGGCTCACAACGCCTGCTACATAAGAGCTCGTATGCACCGCCACGTCGCCTTTTGAGTGAGCAAAGAGCACGTAGGCATTTTCTTTTTTGGCTCGCTCTTCCCAAGCTTCTAGCCATTTTTTAAGGATCGGCTCATAGATATCAAAGCTAAGCGCCGAAATACCACCTTCTTCTCTTACGATCCCAACAAAAGTGATGAGTGCACCGCAGTTTTTATCCTTAAAGCGTTCATACCACTCGTTTGTGATGCTTTGAACATCCAAGCTTCCATTGTAAATTTGCATCTTAGCCCCCACAAACTGGCGGTAATATAGAAATTTTGTCACCCTCGTTTAGAGCAAAATTTATATCGCTTACGATCTCGTCATTTACGGCAACTGCACAGATATTTAGCCATTTTTTAAGCTCTTCTTTATCGCTTAAAGCCTCTTTTACTTCACCTAAATTTTTTGCTTCTACTTTTATATTTTCAAGCCCGATAGGCCCAAGAAATTCGATCTCTATCACGTTTTATCCTTTGAGATTTTTGCTGATTTTACTTAAAAATAAATTTAGATATACTTATTTAAAAATTTAAAAAGTGAGTAAAAATGAACGAAATTTTAAAAAGTATAAAAACCCCAGCCTACGTCTGCGAAGAGGCAAAAGTACGTAAAAATTTAGAGCTTTTAAAATATGTCAAAGAGCAAAGCGGAGCTAAAATTTTAGTAGCACTTAAGGGCTTTGCATTTAGCGGAGTGATGGATATGGTTGGCTCTTATCTTGACGGTGCGACTTGTAGTGGGCTTCATGAGGCAAAATTTGCAAGTGAATACGTAAAAGGCGAGATCCACACGTATAGCCCAGCGTTTAAAGAGGAGGATTTTGATGAAATTTTAAAAATTTCAAAGCACATTACATTTAACTCTTTTGCGCAGTGGAAAAAATTCAAGGGTATTGCCCTGCAAAACGGCATTATCTGCGGTCTGCGCATAAATCCAGAGGTCTCGCTAGCCCCAACTGACAGTTACAATCCATGCGGTAAATTTAGCAGGCTTGGCATTACAAGGGCAAATTTTAAGTCTGAGCTTCTTGATGGTATTAGTGGGCTTCATTTTCACGCACTTTGCGAGGAGAGTGCGAGCAGCTTGCAGGTCGTGCTGGAGGCGCTTGAGGAGAAATTTGGCGAGTTTATACCAAAGATGAAGTGGATAAATATGGGCGGAGGACATCACATCACGAGGGCTGATTACGATGTGGAGCTGCTTATAAATATCATTAGGCGCTTTCGCGAGAAATATGGCGTAGAGGTCTATCTGGAGCCTGGTGAGGCTGTGGGCTGGCAGACTGGCTTTTTGATAAGTAGTGTGCTTGACATCGTGCACAACGAGAAAGATATCGCCATACTTGACACATCAGCCGAGGCGCACATGCCCGATACTGTGCTTATGCCTTACCGTCCAGCCGTTAGAGGCGAGAGTAAAAATGGCAAATTTGCTTATAGATTTGGCGGGAATACCTGCTTAGCTGGCGATATAGTGGGTCTTGAAGCGGACGATGCGGAGTATAAATTTGATAGTGAGCTAAAAATCGGCGACCGCGTCATCTTTGAAGATCAGATTCACTACACCATCGTGAAAAACACGACATTTAATGGCATTAAGTTGCCTAATTTAGTGCTTTTAAAAGAAAATGGTGAGATAAAGATGATCCGTGAATTCGGATATGAAGAGTATAAACGCAGAAATTAATCACTGGTGTTTTGACTAGCTTTTGGCTGCTAAATGCTAAAAGTTCGTTTTATTTATATCTAAAAATTTTTTACAGATTAGTATCTATAAAATTTTGGCAAATTTATCTATCTTTGAGCTTTTTTGCCTGTTGTATTCGGTCTCGTTTGCGATATTTTGGGCTAGCTCCTTGCCAAAATGATCGCTGATAAAGCCAAGCGCCATGTCCATGCCAGCAGCCACGCCTGAAGCCGTGTAAAATTTATCATCTTTTACCTAGTTGGCGTGGAATTGTCACTATAGCTTTGCCGCAATTTTTTACCCGCTCAAATGATCTTTTATTTGATGTAGCTTTTAGTCCGTCAGGCACTCCAGTGTGAGCTAGCAAGGCTGAGCTAGTACAGACACTAAGGCAAAAATTTGAAGCCAGAATATACTTTTTAAGATACGATATAAACTCGTTGCCATTAGATCAAGCGCCTCATAATCATTAAAAAGATAAAAGAGGTTCATTTCTCTGCCTTTTGGATAGAAATTTTTAAAATTATTGGTGTTCTCGTTTAAATTTTAAAAGCAAAATCTGAAATAATTTTTAACTATAAAATAGGATGAATTTAGATTTAATATTCTTATAAAAATTAACAAAACTTAAATGTTTTTTATAAAATTTTTAGTAATCTTTTTTGCTAAGGTTTGCTTGTGATTAGCTCTGATATAATAGCGACCAAAATAGCGTAGCTATGCGATTTAACGTATTTAACCAATACTTAAATTGTTTAAGCTCAAACTTATAAAGGACTACAATGACGAGAATTCTTACTCTGCTTTTTACATTATTTGTAACAGCAATGGCAACTCAAGGACCAACTGGCGTCAATCAATATAATAGTGCCATTTGGGCGGCTGAAAGGATAGAAAATATCAAGCCATACGAACAAGGTTTGGGGCCGATATTTACTTTTATCCAAGGTAATGATTACTTCGCAATAGCAGCACTTTCTATCATTTTGGCTGTTATTGGAGCATTTGCATTACACTTTTTAATCATTGGACCAAAACATTTTAGTCATGATGGTAAAAAGGTGTTTGCTTTTTCATTGATCATACGTATAGCTCATGGTTTGGCGGCGATCTCATGGATCATTTTAGTGCCAACTGGTATCATCATTATGTGGGGTGCGGAGCTTGGCGGTGGAACATTTGTGCGTTTCTGTAGATACTTGCACGATACAGCAACTGTGATCTTTGCTGTTTCTGTGCTTCCTATGTTATTTACTTGGACAAAGAGAATGCTTCCAGCAATTTATGATATCAGATGGATGATGATAGTTGGTGGCTATTTATCAAAGAAAAAGAGACCTGTTCCAGCTGGTAAATTTAATGCTGGTCAAAAAGCATGGTACTGGATCGCTATCCCTGGTGGTATCGTTATGATAATTACTGGCGCGATTATGTATTTTACGGACTTCAAAGAGCCAGCGGTTGCTTCTTGGTTTGGTCTTACACAAATTGATCTTTTAAGATACAGTGTAATTATCCATAATTGTCTTGGCATTGCATGTGCAGTATTTTTCTTAGTTCATATTTATATGGCAGCTATTGCTATTCATGGTGCTATTTGGTCGATGATTACTGGATATAAAGAGGAAGAAGAAGTTTATGTTCTTCACCACTACTGGTATCAAGAGCTCGTTAGAGAGAATAAAATTCCAGTATCTGATTATGAAAAGTCTTATACAAATTTAAAATAATTAACTTTACTTTGATCTTGCTAGTAAGCGAGGTCAAAGCTCTCTTTTATCTCAAATTTATACATTAAAATTTTTAAAATAATTAATATTTTTTTGGCTATAATCCAAACTAGTTTCAAGGTTTGAAATACTAATTGCAAAAGGAAAAATCATGACAACAATTGATTGTAGAAATTTAGAGTGTCCAAAACCAGTCATAATGGCAAAAAATGCACTTGATAGTTTAAGTGAAGGCGAAAGTTTAGAAATTTTGGTAAATGCACTAGCCCCAAAAGAAAATATTTCAAGATTTTTAAAAAATCAAAATATAAACTTTAGCCTCGAAAGCAATGGCAACGAAACTAAAATTTTAGCTACAAAAGGCAAAAATGCGCTTGAGCTTACAAATTTTGACGAATTTGTCTGCGATATCACACCAAAAAATGAAAAAGTACTCTATCTGAATGAAGAGCGCGCGGGAAGTGGCGAAGTAGGAATAAATTTACTATCAAAATTCTTAGGAGCATTTCTTCAAGTTGAGAAAAAACCAAAGATAATAATCTGCGTAAATAACGCTGTAAAGATGACTACAAACCGCTCACACCCAAGCTTTAAGCCGCTTAAAGATCTTGAAGCTGCTGGTGTTAAAATTTTAAGCTGCGGAAGCTGTTTGGAGGCTTATAAGCTAGTAAGCGATCTTGCGATTGGCGAAATTTCAAATGCTTATGAGATCATCGACATACTCTCAACTCACGAGCAAATCAAATTATGATCTATCACGACAAAAAGCTTACGCAGTTCGTTAGAGCCGCTGGTTGAGCTGCTAAGCTTGACCCGTCGGGTCTAAACAAAACGATTAGTAGTTTAAATTTATCTCATCCAAATCTGCTCTCAAGCACAAATTCTAACGAAGACGCGAGTGTCTTTAGAATTTCAAGTGATCTTGCACTTGTTCAAACGCTTGACTTTATAACGCCTGTGGTAAACGATCCATTTATCTACGGACAAATCGCTGCTGCAAATAGCCTAAGCGACGTCTTTGCAATGGGTGGTGAGGTGATGAATGCACTAAATATCGTAGGTTTTGACAGCTGCAACCTTGCGCCTGAAATTTTGGGCGAAATTTTACAAGGTGGAGCCGATAAAGTAAAAGAGTGTGGCGGTATAATCGTTGGCGGGCATACGATCGAGACACAGCAGATGTATTATGGGCTTAGCGTCACTGGAAGGGTGCATCCTGATAAATTTTGGGCAAATAATACAGCCATAAATGGCAATGTTTTGATACTTACAAAGCCCCTTGGAAGCGGTATTTTAAGTACAGCAATAAAGGCTGATTTATTAAGCATGGAGCAAATAAAAGAGGCTGCAACTATCATGGCACAGCTAAATTTTTATGCATTAAAAGCACTTGATGGCATCAAAGTTTACGGTGCTACTGATGTGACTGGATTTGGCTTTTTGGGGCATTTAAGCGAAATGCTAAATGAAAAGATCAGTTTTGAAATTTATGAAAAAAACGTGCCAATCATTGCAAGCGCAAAGGAATTTGCCGATATGGGTATCATTCCAGAAGGAAGCTATAAAAACCGCGAATTTGCAAAGCATTTTGTAGACAAAGAAGCTGACATTTTGCTATTTGACGCACAAACTTCTGGTGGACTTTTGCTCGCAGTTGGTGAAAAGGATGCAATGCTTGCAGTAAAACGCTTAAAAGAAGTAGGCTATGAGCACTCAGCTATCGTTGGCTCTGCGGTGCCAAAGAGCGAGTTTGGTATATTTTTAAGATAAATTTTTAAAAATAGCATGCTATCCATTGCGTTAGTGAAATCTTTTAATTTACTTAACCATTCTATAATTTCAAAAACTACAAAGGAGAGATGATGAACTATCTTGAAATTTTAAAATTTCGTCATGCTTGCAAGGTTTTTGACGAAAGCAAAAAAATCGGTGCTGGAGAGTTTGATTTTATACTAGAAGCTGGTAGGTTAAGCCCTAGTTCAACTGGCCTTGAGCAGTGGGATATCTTAGTCGTTCAGAATAAAGAGCTTAGAGAAAAAATAAAAGCTCTTTCATGGAATCAAGCACAAATCACATCTTGCTCGCATTTAGTTGTCGTTTTAGCTAAGATCAAAGAGGTGAAATTTGGAAGCGCATACGTTAATAAAATGATCGCTAGAAATACCAATAAAGATCCTGAAGCCATTGCTGCAAGGCAAAAATTTTACCATGACTTTTTGCTAGCAAATTTTAAAAATGATGATGAGCTAACATTTCAGTGGTCACATGAACAATGCATGATAATCGCCACAAATATGATGAATGCAGCTGCAAGTTTGGGCATTGATAGTTGCCCAATAGAAGGCTTTGACAGACACGCTTTAAATGAACTTTTGGGGCTTGATGAGAGTTTTCAAAGAGTGGCTATCATGGTATCATTTGGCTACCGCCTAAATCCACAACCAAAAAAACTTCGCAGAGAAATTTCTGATATCGTTACTTGGATCTATTAAGATATTTGAGCCAAATTTTAAATAAATTTTTGGCTCAATTTTAAATAAATCAATAAATTCTAAATAAATACTTATCTTTATAAACCCAAATCAAGTAAAAATGGGATAAAATCAAAGCCAAAACCTAAACTAACGAGGTGTCTATCGTGCTTGAGAAACAAAAAACCAGCCTTCAGATAGTAAAAATGTTTTATACAAAGGCTATTTTACTTCTACTCTCATTTATATTTTTAGCATTATTTGTAGTTTGTGCCGGTACGAACGATATGAAGTATGATCTTAGCTCAACAAATTCAAATATAAAATCATCAATCTCAAATAGCTTTTTTATAATAAAAAACGATCTATTTTTAAAGTCAAAAATGGTTGAAGCAGGTCTTAGTGATATGTTATTTGATAAAAATTCAACAAAAAACGATCTTTATATAGCTTTTTATGTTTTTGATAAAAATAGAAATTTACTCTATTCAAAGAGATTTTTAGGTGCTGATGACATAGCCGAAAAGGATCTATCTCAGCTTAGTTTAAACGAGATAGATGCCGGGAAATTTACAGTATCAGATCGTGTCTATAAAAATAATCGTTTTAGAGACATTTATGCATCTTATGGACTAAAAAATGGAGGCAGTATTTTAGTTCAAATTGATATAAAATTTTTGCAAAACTACACTAATGTAGATTACGATGAGAAAACCAAAACTTATGCTTATCTGGTAGATAAATATGGAAATTTATCAAGAGATGAGTTTTATAAAAAATTTGATGAATCGATGTTTTTGCCTTATGTGAGTCTTGGCGACGAGTTTAAAGAGGATAAAATAATATTTTCTTTAAGCCATATGGGCTTTTATCTCATAAGCTATATGCCAGAGTATAAAATTTTTGTTATTACTGCCTCAACGAAGCATTTTCATATCTTTATGCAGTTTGTGTTATTTTGGCTATCGATCTTTTGTTTTACATCTTCTTTAATATTATGGGTTAGAGATGTAAAATTTATAAAAAATAGAATAATGCCAGCTTTAAAAGAGGTAAGAGATACTTTAGATGGCGATGAATACGAGATAAAACGAAGCCTTAATGTAACAGAATTTGAAGATATAAAAAATGGAATAAACAAGCTAAAGATAGAAACCAAAAAAGCAACTGATGGGCTAGAAGAATACAAAAGTAGATTTGGCTATATTTTTGAGCAAAGCTTTTTGAAAATAGTAGTTTATGATGCTTATAGCGGCGATATTATTGATGCTAGTAATGCATTTTTATCTTCTGTTGGCTACACAAAAGATGAGATTATAGAGCTAAATTTAAATGATTTAATAGATGACGATTTTGCATTGTTTATGCAAATGAAACAAGATGCTCAAAATAGCGATATGAGTTTTAAAATCAAGCTAAAAACAAAAGATGGCGGCACTAAAGAGGGATTTTTACAAGAGTCGCAGATTGAACTAAGGGATTCTAGGCTAAATTTTATGCTTATACACGAGCTTGATGATGGAAAATTTACGAAAAAGGATAACGAAGCAATAAATGATTATTCGTTTTTATCGCCAAATGTAATAGCAGAAGCTTTAAGCAGCGATCCATTTTCTATCGTAAGAAGTACGCAAAATATTGATAGTATCTTTAAAGTCCCGCAAGATAAGAAGCTTATAAATTTAAAAGATCTAATAAGCCCTGAAAGTTTAGATGAGTTTGCTGTAAATGTTTCTAATGAATCTAAAAAATTCTTTGAAAAAGGTAGCAAAAATAGCGAAATAAATCTCGTAGCCAATATGCAAACAAATGAAAACAACAAAACGCCATTTAAAATAAAGGTAAAATTTATAGATAATGGTGCTGACAAAGAGCAAAAAATCATCTACTTTTTTAATGACCTAAGCGATATAGCAAAGTTGCAAGAAAAATATGATGCTGAATTAAAATATTTTCAAAGCATACTTTGGGCAAGCCAAGCGCTTGTCTTTTCGTGGGATAAAAAAAGCGATACCCTTTATATCCCAAATGCTATTGCTAAGTCGCTCGGATATGCATTAAATGGGGATATGAGTATAAATTTTGAACGTGCGAAAACTATATTTGTAGATGAATTTGTAAGCTTTAAGGACTTTTTTGACCTTATAAAAAAAGGTGAAGTATATGATGGCGAAGTGCGTTTTTATAGGGCTGATAAAGAGATTATTTATGTAAGGATTAGAGCAAAAGCAATAGCTTTTTATGATGGTGAAGCAAGCGTTATAAAGGGCACAATGCAAGATCTTAGTGTGCAAAATAGCTTTTTTTCTTATCAAGATCTTTTAGCAAAAATTTTCTCATACGCAAAAGAGCAAATTATTATGCTTGATGATGAGTTTAGAATCATAGATGCTAATGACGCTTTTTTCGATACGCTTAACATTTCTAGAGATAAAAATTTTATAGAGAAAATTTACTCAAAAGATATAATTAATTTTAAAAACGGACTAAAAGATATTAAAGATGAAATTTTAAATTCACTTAAAATAACTGGCTTTTGGCAAGGTCTTATTCATGATGTTCGAAGCAAAAATAGACTCGAAGTCATAAGTATAAGTAAGCTTTTAAACGCGTTTGGCGATCAAGAGGGATATATTTTGTTAGCTTCAAGCGCAAATGATGATTGCTACAATAAAGAGTACCTTGAATTTATCGCGTATCACGATACGCTGACTGGGTTACCAAATAGATTTTTACTTTTCAATAAGCTAGAAAATCTGCTAAAACAAGCGAAAAAAAGCTTAAAAATAGCAGCTTTTTATGTTGATTTTGATAATTTTAAATCAATAAATGACGGATACGGACATCAAGTAGGTGATAAAATCCTAATAGAAATTTCAAAAAAAATAGATGAAATTTTTCCAAAACAAGGAATATTTGCGAGAATAGGCGGGGACGAGTTTATAGGCGCTATGCCTTATGAAAATTTGGGAGAAATTTACGAAACTGCTGAAAACATCTTAAGAGTGGGTCAGAGTAAAATTTCTATTGATGATGACGAGAAAAAACTTAGCGTAAGTATTGGTATTAGTTTAAGTAGCGATGCACTTAGTGTTGATGATCTAATTGAAAGAGCTGATTGGGCTATGTATCAAGCAAAGCTTAATGGAAAAAATAAATATTATGTATTTAATTCGAAAAAAGATACGTATTTTAAAAATGAATATAGAGATGACTCAAAGATCATTGAAGCTATCGATGCTGGCGAGATGTTCTTGCTTTATCAGCCTGAGATTGATATAAAAAGTGGAGAAGTTAGTAGCTTTGAGGCATTTATTAGATGGAAAAATGGCGATAAGATATTAAGGCCATCAGACTTCTTGCCACTTGCAAAAGGCTCAAAAGCAGTTGTTGCTATCGCATTATTTACACTAAAAGATGCTTTAAAGGCTAGGGCTGTATGGCTAAAAGATGGAATAAATGCAAAAGTTAGAGTAAATTTATGCATTAAAAAGCTAATGACTTCTGAGTTTTTTGAGAAATTTAAAAAGCTTTTAAAAGATGAGCAACTAGACGCTAATGGGCTAATCATAGATATCGTTGACTCTGCAAGTGGCGTAAATTTAGATGATGTTGTTAGATATATCGATGCTTATAAGGAACTAGGCATTAGCTTTTCGCTTGATGATTTTGCATCTTATTCAGGCTCGGTAGAAGCTTTAGGCATGTTAAAAACAAACAGATTCAATATAGATAAAAGATTTTGCAAACAAATTTTTGATTCAGTAGAAGCGCTAAAGACCATACGCATGATAAAGTATGTATCAGATACATTTAATTTTGATGTCATGATAAAAAATTTAGAAGATAAAAGTATGCTTGAAATTTTTGTTGGATTTGGCTTTAGTAGATTTCAAGGACGGCTTTTTGCGCCAGAGCTTAGCTTGGATGATGTGCTCAAATTTAAATTCACTCTATCATCTCCGTTAAATGTAAGAAATTTTCAAGATGATGAGAACTACAATATGCTTTGCAAAATAGTAGGTGCAAAAGAGCTTATGATTCGTTTGATAAATTTGCTTAAATGCGATGAAAAAGTAAGCGAAAAATTAAAAATCGAAATAGCAAATCAAATAGATGATATCAGAATAATAAATGAAAAATTAGCTGAAATTTTAGATACGATCCTTGTAAAAATAGACAAAGAGAACGTAATAAATTTAGCTAATGAGGTAATTTTGTTATGCGATAATGATCTAAATTTGAGTGGAGCGAATAAATAATGAATGAAAATGCTTTAAATGTTTATGAGCATGAAATCCCAAATGGAAGCAAGCTATACTTTGCCAGCAGTGCAAAGCTAAAGAGGCAGATTGAGCAAAAAGCTAGTGAAATTTTAGAAAATGAAGGCTTTAGCGAGATCGTAACGCCATTTTTCTCATATCACCAGCATTTAAGTGTAGATGCTACAAATCTTTTACGTTTTAGCGATAGTCTAAATCACGAAATAAGCCTAAGAGCTGATAGTACGGTAGATACTGTAAGGATCGTGCTTAGAAGGCTAAAAGCAAATGAATCAAAAAGATGGTTTTATATCCAGCCAGTCTTTCGCTATCCAAGCCAAGAAATTTATCAAATCGGAGCCGAACTAATCGGTGAAAATGATGTTTTAAAAAGCATAAATATTGTAGCAAAGCTTATTGATGAGCTAAAAATGGATACATTTTTGCAAGTGAGCAATATACAAATCCCAAGAGTGATTTGTGAAATTTTAAGCGTGCCTATTGAAATTTTTGAAAATGGGCAAATGGAAAAAATTTTATCTCAAAATGTTCCATGGCTAAGCGCTCTTGCTCTTTTAAAGTCAGTTGATGAGTTGGATGAAGTGATTAAAATTTCTCCAAGCAAACTAAAAGAACCGCTTGAAAATTTGAGAAATTTAGCCAGCGCTTTAGAATATAAAAATTTAAGAATAGTTCCGCTATATTACTCGAAAATGAGATATTACAATAGTTTATTTTTTAGATTTTTAAGAAATAACAGCATAATAGCAAGTGGCGGCAGCTACGAAATAGACGGAAAAATAAATAGTGGTTTTGCTGTTTATACAGATGCATTGATAGAAGAAAAAATTAATTTAAGGAAGTAAGAATGAGAAAGGCTGATTTAGTAGTTGGAGTTCAATGGGGTGATGAGGGTAAAGGCAAGATAGTTGATATGCTAGGACTAAACTATGACATGATCTGTCGCTCACAGGGCGGCCATAATGCCGGCCATACGATCTGGGTTGATGGCGTTAGATACGCGCTTCACCTTGTTCCAAGCGGAATTTTGCATAAAAATATCATAAACATCATTGGCAATGGTGTTGTTGTTTGCCCAGAAGTATTAATCACTGAAATGGCTCAGTTTGAAAATTTAGAGGGAAGGCTTTATATTAGTGATAAGGCACATTTAAATCTAAGCTACCATAGTCAAATCGATCAAGCAAAAGAGAGACTAAAGGGCGAAAAAGCAATCGGTACTACTGGCAAAGGCATAGGACCAACTTATGCTGATAAAATAAGTAGAAGTGGCCACAGAGTAGGCGAGTTACTTGAGCCAGAGCGTTTGTGCGATGCTTTGATGCATGATTTTGAGACAAACAAATGCGTATTTGACGCACTTGGTGTAAAAATTCCTAATGAGAGCGAATTGCTTGAAGAGCTAAAAAGATATAAAGAGGTTTTGGCTCCATTTATCGCAAACACTACAAATTTAGTTTGGAAAGCGCTAGATGAAGATAAAAAAGTCCTACTTGAAGGTGCTCAGGGCACGCTTTTAGATATCGACCATGGCACATATCCATACGTAACTAGCTCAAATACCATAAGTGCAGGTGCTTGCACAGGTCTTGGACTAAATCCAAAAGAAATAGGTGAAGTAATAGGCGTCATAAAGGCCTATACGACTCGTGTTGGCTTTGGTCCTTTCCCAACAGAAGATAAAGGTACGAGTGGCGATAAGATGTGTGATATCGGTAAGGAATTTGGCACAACAACAGGCCGCCGCAGACGTTGTGGCTGGTTTGATGCTGTGAGTGTAAAATATGCTTCAAGACTCGATGGTGTCGATACTTATGCGCTCATGAAGCTTGATGTACTTGATGGATTTGAGGTGGTAAAAATTTGCAAAGCTTATCAATATAATGGTGAAACTATCGATTATATGCCGACAGATCTTGAAAATGCAACTCCTATTTACGAGGAACTTGCAGGCTGGGATAGCGTAAAAGGTATAAGCAAATATGAAGATCTGCCAGCAAATGCAAGAGCTTATATCGAGAGAATAGAAGAGCTAACTGGCGTAAAGATCGGCTACATCTCAACAAGCCCTGAAAGAAGCGATACGATCATTAGATGAAAAGCAAATTTACCTCTATCGTCCGCGTAAAAAAACAAGAGATGGATAAGGTAGAGGCAAAGCTCGCCGTTGCCAGGCTTAATGTAAGAAATTTTGAAGAAAATTTAGTTCATTTAAGAGCAAGGCTTGAGGAGTTTTGCTTGCCAAAAAGTGGCAATATAGGCGAACTAAAGGAAAATTTAGAGTTTATAAAGATAGCAAGGCAAGAGTTAAATGCCTGCAAAGAGGGCCTTGAGATAGCTAAAAAAGAGGTTTCGCATTACGAACATAAATATAAAAATGCAAATTTAGAGTACGAAAAGATGAAATATCTAGAAAAAGAAGAGTTTAAAAAAGAGATAAAACGCATACAAAAGGCTGAAGCACTTGCACTTGATGAGTTTGCAGTGATGAAATTTACAGCTAAGAGCGAGTTGTGATGAGAGCGGTTTTATTATTCTTAACTATTTTAAATTTTGCATTTTGTTTTGAAGTGCCAGTTGACTGTACGCAAATTTTTGAAGCTAGAAAAGAAGAAATTTCAAAGGAACTTGAGATCATAGATGAACAGCGCCAAGCTTTAGAAGTATTTCGTGCAAGCTCGGCAGCAGCCTATGAAGAAAATAATAAAAAGCTTGCCAAAAAAGAAGCTGACCTAAATGCGACAATGAAAGTGATCGAGCAAAAACGCAAAGAGATCGATGAAGTGGTCGCCAAAAATGAGAAAATTTTAAAAGAACTTCGCACAATGACTAGCGATAAAGTAAATGAGTCATATTCTAAGATGAAAGATGGCGCGGCAGCTGAAGTGCTCTCTAAAATGCCTAGATCAAACGCAGCCACCATACTTTATGCTCTTGATGCCAAAAAGATATCAACTATAATGGCAAAAATGGATCCAAAAGTAGCATCTGAGATCACCATTTTGCTTCAAAAAGGGCCACCATTTGCTGATGAAAAAGGCGATATGCCAACCCCAGCTGGTAGCATAAATATTCAGTAATAAATTTTTGCACAAGCAAGCAAAATTTTAAAAAATTTAGACATCAAAATATAAAGCGCTTGCTTATAAATTTTTAATTTTAAGCTTGCCTAACTTTAGCTTGTATACTTTTGTGGTAGCTATTTTTTAACCAAACTTGCTAGGACCCCAACTCCAAGGATGACTAGAATGATAAAAAGGCTAATTTGTGCAGAAATTTCAAAAGCATGATGAAAGATATGAGCAGTCGCATTTACAGCTAGCTTTGCTGCGATAAAAAATAAAAGCACGATCACAGAAATTTCTAGATATTTTAAAAAATTTTTGAGTGCTTCAAGCACAAAATAAAGCGTTCTTAGCCCAAGTATCGCAAATATCATCGCTGAATAAACAATTACAGGATCTTTGCTCACAGCAATGACAGCTGGAACGCTATCAAAAGCAAATATCACATCGCTTAGCTCAATCACGCAAAGGCACAAGAATAATGGTGTTGCTATCCAAGTGGCTTTTAGTCTTAAAATTTGATCGTTAAGAGCAGTTTTTTGACTATCTGAAATTTGCTTAGAAATTTCGCTAAATCTAACAAAAAAGCTATGTCCAAAAAGCTGTGGTAAAATCGGAAAGAAGCGATAAACTGCCCTATAAGCTATGTGGTTTGAATAATCTTTTATATCCTCATCACACTTATCTTTTTTTATCATCATTACGGCACTATATGCGACTATTGCCACAAATATTAGCTCCATCCAAGGAGAGATGGCAAAAAGCATTGTACCTACGGCTACAAAGATGAGCCTAAATATCATAGCTCCTATAACGCCAAAATAAAGCACTCTGTGGCGGTAAATTTCAGGTATCTTAAACCATGAAAAAATCGCCATCATCACAAAAAGATTATCTACCGAGAGCGACTTTTCTAGCGCATATCCTGCAAAATAAAGACTTGCTATTTCACTGCCTCGCTCAAAATATAAATATATGCCAAAAAGTACCGAAAGTCCTATCCAAAAAATAGACCAAATACCAGCTTGTTTTAGTGAAATTTTCTCATCATGTTTATGAGCAAAAAGATCTATTCCAAAGGCAACCGATACCATTATAAGAAAAACTATAATTGTTTGAATTTCTAACGTGTTCAACTTTTATCCTTAAATTTAACAAGGCATCATAAAGACTTCTACTATCTCGCCTTTTTTAAGAATTTCTTTATCTATCGGAATCATTAAAAGTGCGGCTTTGTTTGTTAAATTATTTACGATCGCTGAACTGCCAAGCTTTTTGCCATTTAGATTTACAAAATTTTTTCCTTCACGATTTTCTAGATTTACAGCCGTAAATTCTAAAAATGGCGAACGCTTTTTATAGTCTTCGTCCATTATCGCCGTGATCTTTGGCTCATCATTGCCTAGCCATAAATTTATCAAGACTCTAACGTAAAGTACGCACATAACCATCGCCGAATACGGAAATCCAGGCAGTGCAAATATATATTTTTCGCCCGATTTTGCTATCTTGATATGGCGGCCCGGCTTAACAGCAGCTTTGTCTATGATGACGCTAAAATTTTCTTTTAAAGTATCTTTTACAAAGTCATAATCTCCCATGCTAACGCCACCAGTTGTTATTAAGATATCAGCTGATTTTAGTGCATTTATGATAGCTTTTTTAACAAGCGTAGCCTCATCTTTTACGATCTCGCAAAGGATTGGCTCAGCTCCCATTTTACGTATTTGCATCGCTATACCTATGTGATTTGAGCTATGAATTTGTGCAGCGTTTTCTAGTGGCTCGCCAAGGTCTTTGATCTCGCTACCAGTTGCAATTATTGCTACTCTAGGACGGATGAAAACGCTTACGTGAAAGATGCCAAGCTCAGCAAGAAGTGCGATTTCTGCGTAACTAAGCTTGGTGCCTTTTTTTATTAAAATTTCTCCCTTTTTGTAGCTCTCGCCCACCGCACGCACAGCAAAGCCCTTTGATACACCTTTTTTGATAGTGATCTTTGAGTCATTAACTTCGACATTTTCAACTGGCACTAGCGTATCTGAGCCCTCACTCATGAGTGAGCCAGTAAAGGTTTTAACGCATTTGTTCCCGCTTATTTTTATTTCCTTGTCACTTCCTGCGGGAAGATCGGTGATGAGCTCAAGCTCGCTTAAGCTATCACCATATGCAAATGCGTAGCCATCCATCGCTGAAACTGGCTTTGCTGGATAGTTTTTGTCCGCTATCACATCGTGTGCGATATTTCTATCAAGAGCATCTGTGATGGCGATCTTTTCTACTTTATCCCAAATTTCAACTGCATCTTTTAAAATCTTTAAACTATCCTCATAACTCATAATATCTCGCACTTTGTGTCCTTTTTTCGTAAAATTTTATTATTTTAGCTATTTGGCTCTTAAATTTTATACTTTCTTTATTTATGCTCTATTAAAATGCCATTTAAGAAATCAGTTTGATTTTACCCTATACACAGGAAAATTCATGAATAAAACAGTCCTTTACATCATCGCAGGTGCAAGTCTTGGCATTCTTGGCCCAGTGCTTGTTTATTTTGGCAATCCAGCAAACATGGGCGTTTGTGCGGCTTGCTTTTTAAGGGATAGCGTAGGTGCTCTTGGCTTTCACCAAGCTAAGGTCGTGCAGTATCTAAGGCCAGAAATTTTAGGTCTTATCATCGGAGGCTTTCTAGCAAGTATGCTTTGGAGTAGAAATTTCACTCCAGTATCTGGCAGTGCAGCATTTTCTAGATTTTTCTTAGGCGTGTTTGCTATGATTGGTTGCCTTATCTTTTTGGGCTGCCCATGGAGAGCATTTTTGCGCCTTGGCGGCGGAGATATGACTGCTATTGCTGGCCTTGTCGGTCTATTTGCTGGTGTTTTTGTTGGACGATTTTTCAAGAAAAATGGTTACGTCATACCTGAAAATGATGCCACTACAAAACCGGTTGCGTTTTTGCCATTAATCATTGCTATTTTGCTTTTAATAGCCCTTGTCTTTGGTTTAAAACTTGGCGATAATGGTGCATTATTTAGCTCAGAAAAAGGCCCAGGCTCACAGCACGCAAATATCTTTATCTCGCTTATTTGTGCCATTGTTATTGGCATTTTTATGCAAAGAAGTAAATTTTGTTCGGTTGGAGCGATTAGCAAAGTTTTTGAGCGTGATCTTTCAATGTTTTATGGCATTGTATCTATCATCGTTTTTGCAAGTATCACAAATTTAGCTCTTGGACAATATAAATTTGGCTTTGAAGCTCAACCTATCGCTCATAATGACGTCCTTTGGAATTTCCTTGGCATGAGCTTGGCTGGTCTTTGCTTTAGCCTAAGTTATGGCTGCCCAGGCAAACATTTAGTGCAAATGGGAGCTGGAAATTTAAGCTCAGCTGTATTTGTTTTAGGTATGGGAGCAGGTGCTGCGATAAGCCATAACTTCATACTTGCAAGCTCTGGAGCTGGCATCACTCCTTACGCTCCATATGCCGTAGCAATCGGCTTTATCTATGCTATTTATGTTGGAGTTTTTACTAAAAAAGCATAATATAAATTTGGCTGCCTTTGCAGTCAAATTTACTCACTTTTTATATTTATCACCTCATCAAAAAGTTTAAAAAGCTCACATTGATGTGTGATCATTAAAATACTAGCCCTAATCTAAAATTTTTTAGTGGCAATAGTAATGCATTTTTTAAGATGGCAAATGATAATTTCAAATCGAACTAAAATTTTAACAATGGATTGGTAAAAATTAATAAACATCAATATAACGTAAATATTTTAAGCTATTTTGATATAGAATATCGATTTTAATTTTATCTAAAGGAATTCTATGAAGTTTAGTATACTTGCTTCATCACTGATCTTTAGCTCGCTGTGGGCTTTAGATACAAATAACAGTGATTATTCAGTTATTTTACCAACTATCGAGGTGGAAGGTATCTCTGAGCAAAATACCCTAAAAGGTTATATCGCGTATGATAGTGCGGATATCAATAGAAATGGACTCAGTAACAAAGAGACGCCACAAACTATCGAAAATATAGATATACAAAAGAATAGAAACTACGGCACAAACGATCTCTCAAGTATCCTAGAAGGAAATGCTGGTATTGATGCAGGCTATGATATGAGAGGCGAGAGCATCAAGATAAGAGGCTTTAGTGTTGATGGTGGCGATATATATAGAGATGGTGTTAGAGACTCTGGCCAGATAAGACGCAGTACAGCAAATGTTGAGAGAGTTGAAATTTTAAAAGGACCAGCTTCGATCTTATATGGAAGAAGCGATGGCGGTGCGGTTGTAAATCTAGTTAGTAAGAAGGCAAATTTTATGCCTGTTTATAAGCTCTCAGGAAGAGTTGGCAGCTGGAGTAGATATGGTGGTGGTATCGATATAAATCACGTAGTAAATAATCAATTAGCTGCAAGATTAACGACTGATATGGAGCGTGGAAAATCATGGAGAGATGGTATAAAATATAAAAATTTTATGATAAGTCCAAGTATTATTGTGACAAATGATGGTGGAACGGTGAGTTTTGAGGCGCAATACACATATGATAATGCTTGGCGTGTACCTGATAGAATGCCAACAAAAAGTGTCTATGACAAGCTTGGTATCGACTATACAAAGGGATTTTCTCATGATGGAGACTTTGTTGAAGATAAGCTTCATTTCTTCCGTACCGAGCTAAATGCAGAGTTGGTAAAGGACATGAATTTAAAATGGGTTTTTGGTTATAGAAAAGCTAGTCAAAATTTTGACCATTATTTTAGTGGTACCATCATGCCTGGAAATAGACTAAAGCAAAACTATGCTAAACAACAAACTGATAATGACACACTATCAAATGCTATAACACTTACAAAGGAGCTTGAATTTACAAGATTTAAGCATAATCTTACTTTTGGATATGACAACAGCGTAGAAACTCGCCATCCAAGGCTTTGGTTTGATAGTGCAAAAAATGTAACTATAAATCCATATGCATCAAGATCAAGTTGGGGTAGTGTGGGCTATATACCACTTAATACTGATAATAAGCATAAAGCCATAAATAATGGAGTATTTTTAGAAGATCTAATAAGCTTAGACGACAAATATAGGCTACTGATTGGTGGAAGGCTTGACTTTTATAAATTTAAAACAAGAAATATTGCTGATATGACAAATAGCTACAAAGGGCACTCTTTTAGTCCAAGAGTTGGCGTGCTTTGGGATTTTTTACCAGAGCATACCGCGTATGCTTCATACTCAAAGAGTTTTGCTCCATATGGTGGTCGCGGGAATATAGGTATAAGTATAGGCGATACAACGATGCTTGATCTAAAACCACAAAATAATGAGCAATATGAAATCGGCTTAAAAAGCACATGGGCTGATAATAGATTTAGCTCAAACTTAGCGATATTTCAGATCGAGCATAACAATATAAGATATAGACCAGATCCTATAAATGATCCATATACTTGGGCACAGCGTGGTAAAGAGCGAAGTCGTGGTATAGAGCTAAATATCTTGGGTAAAATTTATGAAAATTTATATCTAAGAAGCTCTCTTGGATATATGAGGGCTATTATCGCAAGTGATAAATCAAATCCATTAAATGAAAGACTTAGTCTAAACAATACAACCAACTGGCAGGGCAATGTTTTTTTAAGATATGCTAAAAACGATAAATGGTATGTCGAAAGTGGCGTAACAGGATACTCTAAGCGATATAGCTACCGCACAAGTAATGGTAGAGTCATAGACGAACATCTCCCTGGTTTTGCTAGATTTGATGCAAGTGCTGGATATAACTTTAACGAACACGCTCAAATAACACTAGCGATAAATAATATCTTAAATAAAAAATACTGGCGTTCTGATTCAAGACCTGGCGATGAGAGATCGTTTATGCTAAATATGCACTACACTTTTTAACTAAAATTTACACCGCCTTCTCTTTGGCGGTGTAATCTTTTGTTATGTGAAATTTGGAGAAAATTAGCCACCAAAGATGGCTAAATTTGAAGTTATCTTAAAATTTGAATCTTTGCTTTTGCACGGAGTTTATCAAAATAATCAGCCATAAGTTTTTCTTGCTCGCCTTGATAAAGCTCGTTTATAACATTATCCTTAACATCTGCAAAGCTTGGAGTGTATGAGCCTATTTTCTCTTTTACATAAAACATATCAAAACTATCAGCGCCTTTTAGTATTTGGGTAAATTCGCCATTATTTGTGCCAGCTATGATAGCTGCTAGTCTTGGATCTATGCTTTGATAGTCTAAACTTAGCTCTTGTGTTTGTATGCTGCTAAGTAGTGATGGACTTGTTTTTTGAGCTTCTAGTTCTTCAGGATTTTTTGCCCTATAAAGGACCACTTTAGCAGTGCTAAAGACCTTAAATTTATCGGGATTAGCATCAAAATACATCTTTGCTTTTTGCTCATTTACATTTTTGCCAGCTTCAGCCAAGATGCTTTTATAAAGCTTTTCTTGAAGCATCTTTTTTTCTATGTTGTTTTTAAACTCCAAAAAGTCCATGCCTTGAGCTTGGATAGAGCTTCTAAACTGAGAATTTGTCATGCCATTTTGCTTTGCGATTGATTCGATTCTGTCGTTTAGCTCAAATGGTGTTACGCTAATGTTTAAATTTTTTATTTGAGCATCTTCGAGTCTATCTCTTATGAGTAAATTTAAGGCATCTTGTTCACTAGCTCTTAGCTGCTCTTTTAAGCTATAAACTTCATAAAGCGTGATTGGTTCGTTCTCTACAATAGCTGCGATACCGTTTATCATCTGAGCCGAATATAAATTTAAAGCACTTAGCATGCCAGCAGCCAAAAAGAGCAATTTTTTCATAATAAAACCTTTATTTAAGTATTTAGTAAATATAATTTTGAGCAATTATAACATAAAAATAAGGCACAAAATGATAGTTACTAGATTTGCTCCGTCGCCTACTGGATACCTACATATAGGCGGACTTAGGACAGCCCTTTATAATTATTTATATGCAAGAGCTAATAATGGAAAATTTTTACTTCGCATCGAAGATACTGACTTAAAACGAAACTCAGAAGAAGCCACGCAGGCCATAAAAGAGGCATTTGCTTGGTGCAAGCTTGATCACGATGGCGAAGTGACATATCAGTCAAAAAGATTTGATCTTTACAAAGAGTATGTTAAAAAGCTTCTTGATGAGGGTAAAGCCTATAAATGCTACATGAGCAAGGACGAACTTGAAGAGCTTAGAGCTAGCCAAGAGGCAAGAAAAGAGCGTCCAAAATATGATAATAGATATAGAGATTTTACTGGCACGCCTCCAGCTGGCATCGAGCCAGTCATCCGTATAAAAGCCCCGCTTAGCGGCGAGATCGTCATACATGATGGCATAAAAGGCGAGGTTAAATTTAAGGTTGAAGACATATTAGATGACTTCATCATCGCTAGAAGTGACGGCACACCGACTTATAACTTCACGGTCGTAATAGATGACGCATTAATGGGCGTAACAGACGTTATCCGTGGTGATGATCACCTCTCAAATACCCCAAAACAGATCGTTCTTTACGAGGCACTTGGCTTTAAGGTTCCAAAATTTTATCACGTCGCTATGATAAACGGCGAGGATGGCAAAAAGCTTAGTAAAAGGCATGGCGCAACTGATGTTATGGAGTATAAAAAGATGGGCTACTTGCCTGAAGCGCTCTTAAATTTTCTCGTTCGTCTTGGCTGGAGCCACGGCGATGATGAGATTTTTACTATTGAGGATATGCTTAAATACTTCAATCCAAACGATATCAACAAAAGCTCAAGCACCTACAACGCTCAAAAGCTTGACTGGCTAAATTCTCACTACATTAAGACTTTACCTTACGAGAGGCTAGCGCACGATATGCTTGAGTTTGGCGTAGATTTTAAGGCTTTGGTAAAGGGCGAGCTACTGCTAAATTCGCTCCGTGAGAGATCAAAGACACTAATAGAAATGGCAAATAGCGCAAATGCGATCATCAACGCTCCAAAAAGCTACGATGAGAAAGCATGGGCCAAATTTATAAATGAAAATAGCAAAGAAATTTTGGCTAAATTTGCTCAAATTTTAGACCGCGACCTTGACGCGAAGGGCTATGAGGAGCTAACTAATAAATTTTTAGAGCAAAATGGCTTAAAGCTAAAAGACCTAGCTCAGGCTCTAAGAATAGCGCTAACTGGCTCAAGCGTGAGCCCAAGCATCTTTGAAGTGCTTGAAGTAGTGGGCAGTAGCGAGACGAAAAATAGAATACAAAATTTATTAAAGGAAGAAAAATGACACATGTAACTAAAGAAGAAGCATTAAACTACCATATAGGCGGTAAGATCGAGATAAAGGTAAAGACGCCTTGCGAGACCTCAAGAGACCTTTCAATGGCCTATACACCAGGCGTTGCAGAACCTTGCAAAGAGATAGAAGCTGATAATGAACTAGCTTATAAATATACAAATAAAGCAAATCTGGTAGCTGTTATTACCGATGGCACAGCTGTTCTTGGGCTTGGCGACATCGGTGCGATCGCTGGCAAGCCAGTTATGGAAGGAAAGTCAGTTTTATTTAAAAAATTTGCAAACGTAGATGCCTTTGACATCGAGCTAGACGAGCATGATCCAGATAAGATCGTTGAGATTTGCAAGGCCCTTGCTCCGACATTTGGTGGTATAAATTTAGAAGATATCCGTGCTCCAAAGTGCTTTGAGATCGAGAGAAAGCTTCAAGAAGCAGTCGATATCCCAGTCATGCATGACGATCAGCACGGCACGGCGATGATAACAAGTGCTGGCATGATAAACGCGATGGAAATTTCTGGCAAAGATATATCTAAGATAAAAATCGTAGTTAGCGGCGCAGGCGCAGCTGGCATTGCATGCGCGAAGATGTATAAAGCGCTTGGTGCAAAACACATCGTGATGATAGATAGTAAAGGCGTAATTCACTCAAAAAGAATAGACCTAACGCCTGAAAAGATAGAGTTTGCACTTGAGACAGAGGATAGAACTCTAGCTGATGCGATGAGGGGTGCTGATATGTTTTTAGGTCTTTCTAAGCCTGGTGTGCTTACAAAAGAGATGGTTGCGTCAATGAATAAAGAGCCTATCATCTTTGCTTTGGCAAACCCAGTGCCTGAAATTTATCCAGAGGATGTTGAGGCTGTAAGAAGTGACGTTATGATGGGCACAGGCAGAAGCGACTATCCTAACCAAGTAAATAATGTTTTAGGTTTCCCTTTTATCTTTAGAGGTGCGCTTGACGTTAGAGCTAAAAAGATCACTGAAAATATGAAAATGGCTGCGGCTAGAGCGCTTGCACAGCTTGCAAAAGAGCCAGTACCAGCTGAAGTTTTAAAAGCAAGTGGCGTTAGCGAGCTAAAATTTGGCAAAGAGTATATCATCCCAAAACCATTTGACAAGCGCGTATTAACAGCAGTCGCTCCAGCAGTTGCGAAAGCTGCAGTTGAAGATGGCGTAGCGAGAGTAAAAGATTTTGATGTTGAGGCTTATAGAGCCAAACTTGCAAAAGGATTTTAAAATTTAGCCCAATTTTTGGGCTAAACTCTTTTGGCATTTTGTAAAGATAAACCCTGTAAAAATAGTAAATTTAAGGATAAAAAATGCAAAACGTGAAGCTCATCTCGCACCCACTGATCGAGCATAAATTAACCATTCTACGTGATAAAAATACCCAGCCTTTTCAGTTTCGCATGCTAGTTGATGAGATCAGTTATCTTATGATCTTTGAGGCGACTAGAAATTTAAAGGTAAAAGATGTAAAAGTCCAAACACCAGTTGCGGTGGCAGATGCAAAGAGGCTTACTACAAAGGTGATGATATGCCCTATTTTAAGGGCTGCGCTTGGTATGCTTGATAGCGTTTTTACCATCATTCCAGATGCGAGCGTGGGCTTTTTGGGCTTTCAGCGAAACGAAGAGACAGCACAGGCTGAGTTCTTCTACGCAAAGCTTCCAAAAGATGCAAAAGAGCGCATGGCGATCATCATCGATCCTATGTTTGCGACTGGTGGCACAGCGATAGATGCGGTTAAGTTCTTGCGTGAAAAGGGTGTTAAAGAGATCAAATTTATCTCTATCATCGCTGCTCCTGAGGGGCTAAAGAGATTTAGCGAAATTTACCCAGATGTCGAGGTCTATACGGCATCGATTGATGAGAAGCTAAATGAGAAAAACTATATCGTCCCAGGTCTTGGTGACGCTGGCGATAGAGTTTTTAACACGCTTTAAGGGCTAAATTTGAATAAAAGACTTTTGCCAGCCTTAGTTGCCTTCGTCATTGCTATTATTGTTGGCACTTTCTTTTTCTCAAATAATGGTAGTGAGGCAAATAAAAACGCTCAGATTTTACTTGAGCAGCTAAACAAAGAGGGACAAAAGAGCCAGAGCCTTGCAGAAAATGGCTCATACACCTCAAAAGATGAGCTCGCACTTTATATCTATAAATTTAACAAACTGCCAAAGAATTTCATAACCAAAAAAGAGGCACTTGATCTTGGCTGGGACGCAAAAAGCGGAAATTTATGGCAGATAAGCGGCGGCAAAAGCATCGGCGGGGATAGGTTTTCAAACAGAGAAAAGAAGCTACCTGAAGCTGATGGCAGAAAGTGGTTTGAGTGCGATGTAAATTACAATGGCGGCAGGCGCGGCGCTGAGAGAATTTTATACTCAAACGACGGACTTATCTACTACACGCCCGATCACTACGAGCATTTTTACCTGCTTTATGAAAAGAGGATGCAATGAAAATCGTGATCTTAGATGCCAAAAAGATGCTCGAAAAAGAAAAAATGCATGAGTATTTTGCCAAGAAATTTGACCTGCCAGAGTACTACGGCAAAAATTTAGACGCGCTCTTTGACTGCCTTTGCGAGATAAATGAACCAACGCTTATAAAGCTAAAAAATGAAAGTGCTTTGGATAGTGACACAAAAGAGAGCTTGGCTCAGTTATTTTGCGATGTTTGCAGCGAAAACGAGATGGTTAAATTTGAGCTTGTAAAAGATGAAAAATGATATTTGGAAAGATTGATTATCTAAATTTACTCCCATTTCACGTATTTTTAAAATCAGCCCCACTAAGCTCTCAGATAAAAAAGGCGATCGAGTTTAAAAAGGGTGTGCCAAGCAAGCTAAATAGGGCGCTAAATGCCAGAAAAATCGATGCTGCGGTGATCTCAAGCATAGCTAGCAAAAAGGCAAATTTAAAGAAGCTAAATTTTGGAATAGTCGCCAAAAAAGATGTAAAAAGCGTGCTTGTGCGCAAAAACTCAGTCCCAAAACCAGATCCTGCCTCAGCTAGCTCAAACGCCCTAGCCAAGGTGCTTCGTCTAAATGGCGAAGTGATCATAGGCGACAGGGCGCTAAAGGCATACTTAAGAGAGGGCAAAGAGTGCTTTTACGACCTTGGTAAAATTTGGCACGAAAAGACAAATTTGCCATTTGTTTTTGGCAGATTTTCATATGTAAAAAATGGCTCATTTTATAAAAGATTGGTCGCAAAATTTTTACAAAAAAATGTAAAAATTCCAAACTATATCTTAGCCCAGTATGCTAAAAGTCGCGACATAAGCGAGCAAGATATCAAGTGGTATTTGAAATTTATAAGCTACAAAATAGGCCCAAAAGAGCAAAAATCACTCAGAAAATTTTTTAAAGAAAATAGATTATTAAAAGCAGCAAAAAAGAATTAAATTTTTATAGCTTCTTAGCAGATGCCAAGAAGCTATAAAATTTAGTGGTGCATATGCATATTAGTTGAGTTATCATCACTCATATTTTGCATCATCATCTTGTGATGATCATGCATCGGCATATCTGCAGGCATGTTCATTGGCATATTCATCTGCATATCCATCGCGCTATTTTCGGCCTTGTAGCCAGTTATAGTAGGATCAACCATGCCAAATATCATCGCGACGTGTCCTACGATCAAAAAGAAGATGAGCAGGCAAAAGTGAAGCTTTAGTTTTGCTCTTTCGCTTGCGTTTTTATAGATCAAATTTAGCTCTAAAAGCGCGATGCCAAGAAGTGGGATGACGCCGATTAGATATGAGTAGATAGCGATGACATTTGCATATCCGCGCCATTTTATACTTGGATAAATTTTGCTATAAAGTAGATCACAAGAGCTGTAAAATAGACCCCAAACACTATACCAACAAATTTACATATTGATAGCCAGAATAGTTAAAAACGCCAAAAATAGCTACAAAATTTAAGAAGATATAAATCTACTCCTAGCCAGGCTAAGAGTAGATTTAAGCTAGTCTTTAAACTCGTGTGAGATGACTGGAGAAAATTCTTCCCAATGAAGCTTTGTTTTAAATGTTGGCATCTTGCTTTGAAATGGCTCTTTTTTAAGTGCCGCCATAGCGACACTATCGCCTTTTGGCTTAGCCGGTGCTTCTACGTTTAGTATAGAGCGTTCAAGGTCGATGAAATCTTTTAAAATAATAGTATATGATTTAAAAAAATTTGCCTCTTTGTGAGCCAAAAGTAGCGAGCCAAACTCGTCTACAAATAAATTTAAGGTTTCAGAAAATAGCTTATTGCTAATATTTTTTGCATCATCAAACTCATCTTTTAAAAATGTAGCCATCGCTAAAAATATAAATCCAACGTAGTCCTCGCTATCTTTGCAAAGCTCGCTATCACGTCTATATGGGCTTAGTTTTAAACATTCAATAACCCTAAGCCTAGCTGCTCCGTTATCTCTGCCCTCTTCATAAAATGAAGCGCTTAAGGGGATATTTGTAAAGCCAAAAAGAACGTCATTTTGTTCTTTTGAAAATTCTTCAAAGCTAAATTTATCTAAATTTTTAAACGCAGCATCACTATCCTCGCTTAAAGGATTTGCGCTTAAGTATCTTAACTGCTCTTTCCACCTTGAAAATTTCTCATCATTTGTGTAAAAAAACATAGGATATGCTAGAAATTCGTAAAAATATGATCTTGCTTTTATGATGTTTTTATCCATTTAATAAATCCTCTTTCATCGCGTTTATTTGGGCTTGAACCATTAGTTTGGCCTTACAGTCAGCACAGCAGTAAAGCGCTTTTATCTTGACCCTATCGTTGCCAAATCTTGGTTGCATTATAGTTGCGATCTTTTCGACCGCTTTTTTAGTCGCAAACTCTTTTCCGCACTCAACACAGGCAAAAAGCTCATCTCGTGCTAGCTCATTATATGTAAAAAACTCAGGCTTAAGAGAAATTTTTCCAACTTCAAGGCTTATGGTATCTTTTTCAGCACAGCTTAGTTCGCAGTATCCGCAAGCTGTACAGACGCTTGGATTAAATAAAATAGAATTTGTCTTTTTATCAGCCACTAGCGCACTTACGTTACAAGCGCCAACGCAACTTAGACAAAGCGTACAGCTATCAGTATTTATCTTGACATCACCGTATCTTATCATCTCACCGCTTTTTACCACGCCAAGATCTTCGCTGCCTACTAAAAACTCAAGCCTTTTTGCAAAAATTTCTCTTTTTGGCAAGGCATATTCGTTTATAGTGTGTTGTGAGTCAGCTATAAATTTTGCTTTTTTGAGCGCATCTTCAAGCTCATTTTTATCTTTAGCGTGATAGATCGCCGTCTCTTTAAATTTAAGCTCATAAATTTGATTTAAGATGCTAATGGCGTCTTTTTCGCCTTTGCCAAGAGTTTTGCTAAATAAAATCACACTCGCACCACTTTCTTGAAGCAATGTAAGAAGATGCGCTTGATTTAACATATGCGGTGCTGATATAAAAAAAGGCAAGACATTTTCAGGTAGGCTTATATTTAGCTCGTCTAAATTTGTTTCATTAGAGATTATTAGTGGAATTTTACCTTTGTAAAGTTTGGCAATAGTAGCAAATGAGTTTTGTGGCATAAGTGTAGAGTCAAGAGATCCGCTAGGGCAGACGCTAATGCAGTTACCACAATTTACACAATCGATTTGTGAGAAAACAAGATGCTTTGTCTCGTCTTCTTTTAAAATGGCCACAGTTGGACAAACATCGACACAGCGTCCACAAATTTCATTTCGTCGCTCATGGTATTGACAGATCGAAGAGTCATATTGAGTTAGGCTTTTGTACTTAAATTTTGGAGTTTTTTCATTTAACATTTTAAGCACAGCTTCATCTTCTAGCCCAGCTATTTCATAACAGCCGCTTTGCTTTAGCATATAATCCCTTGCATTTTCAACCAAGAAAAAGTCGCAATCGACCTCAAATTCGTCATTTGCTCTAAGTATCAAAACACTAAGTTCGCCAGCTGCGCCATAAATAAATTTCACTTCAAAATGCGTTAATTCAATGACTTTATAGCCATTTTCTTTTAATAAATTTGCTAACTCCTCACGGCCTGAGTTGCTTACTATTACGACATTTTTTCCGACTTCCTTTTCATAATCAACATCCTTTGCCATGTCAAAGGCAGTTGCTCTTGCTTCATAAAGCAAAAGTGTATTTTTAGCCTTTTCTAATACGCTTGCAGTTGTATTTTTTAGATAAAAATTTATCTCAGGTGCGGTAATGTTTGCTTTAAGCTTTGGCGAGTTAGAAACTAAATATTCTTCCTTTTCGTTATTTATTTCTATCTGCTCATTTAACATCAAAGTATCGTCAAAATCGTTATAAAAGCCAAATTCTTTCATAATTTCTCCTATTATCAAAAACAGGCTTATTTTAATATTAATGGGATTAATGGACTCTGAATTTTATATGTTCCTTTTTGCTCTAAGGTTTAATTTATAATATTTTTTATGTTAAAATCACGGCTTGGTAAAACTAACTTACTAGGAGCACGAATTGAGCGATTTAAGAAATATTCCACAAGTTGATAAGATCATAAAAAACGAAGCATTTTCAGGACTTGACACGAGTTTAGTCACTATGCTTGCAAGGCAAATTTTAGATGAGGTTAGAGCTAAAATTTTAAATGAAAACGCAAGCTTTAGTGGCGAAGAGATAATAAATTTGATCCTAGATGAGTATGATAAATTTAATGAAGCCAGCCTTCAAAGGGTACTAAATTTAACCGGCGTTGCCATACATACAAACCTCGCTAGAAGCGTTATAGATAAAGAAATTTTAAGCCGAGCGACGCCTGTTATCACAGGATACTCAAACCTTGAATACAACCTAAAAACAGGCAGTCGTGGCAATAGATACGACTATATCGGTGAGATGATCGCAAGAGCATTTGGTTTTGAAGACGCTATCGTTGTAAATAATAACGCAAGTGCTGTATTTTTGGTGCTAAATACCTTTGCAAAAGGCAGAGAAGTCGTCGTTAGCAGAGGCGAACTAGTCGAGATCGGCGGTAGTTTTAGAGTGCCAGAAGTTATGGCAAATGCGGGCTGCTTTTTGAAAGAGGTCGGCACTACGAACAAAACTAGGCCAAGAGACTACGAAGAGGCGATCAGCGATGAGACAGCGATGCTTGTAAAGGTTCATCGCTCAAATTTTGACATCGTTGGCTTTAGCGAAGAGACCACGGCAAATGAGCTAAGCGAGCTAGCAAGCAGGCAAAATTTGATAGATTATTTTGATCTTGGCAGTGGATTTTACGGAAATTTACCATTTAACTTAGACAAAAACGAGCCAGATCTAAAAAATTTAAAAGATGTTTCGCTAGTTAGTTTTAGCGGCGATAAGCTGCTTGGCGCGGTGCAGTGTGGTATCATCGTTGGCAAAAAAGAGCTCATCGCAAAACTTAGAAAAAACCAGCTTTTAAGGATGCTTCGCGTCGATAAAGTGATCATCTCGCTTTTGGCTGAGAGCATGAAAGCTTATCTAAACAAAGAATTTGAGCTAATCACAACGCAAAAACTACTTCACAAGAGCGTAAAAGAGCTTGAAAATTTAGCAAATTTTATAAATAAAAATTTAAAAACCCCGCTTGAGATAGTGCGCACACAAACCTTTGTAGGAGGCGGTGCGATGCCAAATAAAAAGATCCCAAGCGTGGCTTTGGCATTTGGCGGTGACGCAAATTTAAACGAGCTAAAATTTAGGCAAAAAAAGGTGATCGGCCGCATAGAAAATGATAAATTTTTACTTGATTTAAGAACACTTTTAGATGACGATGTAAATGAACTAATAAAAATAATAAATGAAACGGAAGAAAAATGAGTCTAATAATAGGAACAGCAGGGCATATCGACCACGGAAAAACCGCGCTTATAAAGGAACTAAACGGCTTTGAGGGGGACAATCTTGAAGAGGAGAAAAAGCGTGGCATAACGATCGATCTAAGCTTTTCAAATTTAAGTAAAAATGATGAAAATATCGCCTTTATCGATGTACCTGGGCATGAAAATCTCATAAAAACGATGATAAGTGGCGCGTATGGCTTTGACGCGTGTTTATTTGTAGTGGCAGCAAATGACGGCCTTATGCCTCAAAGCTTGGAGCACCTTGAAATTTTAAATCTCCTTGGCGTAAAATCCGTGATCGTGGCGCTTACAAAGTGTGACCTCGTAGATGAAGCGACTATAAATTTAAGAAAAAAAGAGATAAGAGATGAAATTTCTAAATTTAAAAACCTACAAATTTTAGAAATTTTTGCCGTTAGTATAAAGGATAAGGCAAGCATTGACGAGCTTAGAAACTACCTCTTTACATTAAGAGCTAAAAAGCGCGATGAAGATGGCGTTTTTAGATACTACATCGATAGGGTTTTTAGCCTAAAAGGTATCGGAAATGTCGTAACTGGCACCGTTATAGAGGGAAGCGTTAGTAAAAATGAGAAGCTTTTTAACTATGACGCCGGCAAAGAGGTGCTAGTAAGAAGTGTGCAAAGCCATGATAAATTCGTAGATAGCGCAGGGGTTAGCAGCCGTGTGGCGCTAAATCTAACTGGCACCCAGCTTAGCGAGTTAAAAAAAGGGCAGTTACTTAGTAAAAAAGGCTATTTTAGGGGATTTAGAGAGGTTGATGCGGTCGTAACTGCTAAAAATTTGATTCACTCGCAAAGCGTAACCTTTTGCGTAGGAGCTAAAAATGTGCCTGCAAAGGTGCTAATCCTTAGCCAAAAAGATGATAGCTACTTTGTTACCTTTAAATTTCAAAGCGATATGTTTTTGAAATTTGACGAGGCATTTGTGCTCATCTCAGATGCACGTGTGATAGGAGGTGGCAGAGTGCTAAATCCTGTGCTTGAGCCACTGAAGAAAGCTGGCAAAATTCTCTTTTTGGCTGCACTTTTAAAGCATGATTTCATTGGGGCATTTTCTATACTTAAAGAAGCCCACAAAAATGGTTTTGGCATCATCTCTTCTTATCAAAGGTTTGGACTAAGTCACGAAGAGGCCGTAAATGTGGCTAAAAAAGTCTCAAACGTCTTTGTTGATGAAAAAGCTTTAAATATCTACGATCTAAGCGCGGTTGAGCGGATAAAATCAGCCATTAAATTTATGATAGAAAAGAATGAATTTGCTGTCTTTTCAGCTCAAAGTATAAGCTTAAAGCTTGCTTGGGCTAGTCAAAATTTGGCTCAAAAAGCACTTGATGAGCTTGAAAGTATAAATTTAATCTCTAAAAATGATGGCGTCTATACAAAAAGGGGCGTTGATATAAGCAAACTAAAAGTAAGGCTTGAAGAGAAAATTTATGAAATTTTAGAAAGCGGAAAGCTAGCTCCTACGGCACCTTATAATATATATGATGAGCTGGAAATAGATAGGCTAAGTGGCGATAATGCACTTAAAAAACTAACTGCAATGGGCAGAGTTGTAAGGCTGGAGCATAATCTTTTTATCACTAGAAATTCGCTAAAAATGGCACTTGATAAGCTAAGAGAGATCATCAAAAATCAAGGCTTTGTAAATGTCACAAACGCCAAGGATGCACTAAATTTAAGCAGAAAATATGTAATCGCTTATCTTGAGCAACTTGACCTTGAGAGTGACATAATGAAGCAAGGAAATGATAGAGTCTTTCGTGGTTAGTATTCATTTACAAAAAGTAAATATAATCCGCCAAATTTTTAAAAAGGAAAAAAATGAAAAAAGTGGTTTTAGCCTCAATAATAGCGGCAACTAGCCTAATGGCAGCAAGCGATAAGCAAATAGAAGATTTTTACTCAGAAGTTTTTAAAAATCAAAATATCGATGGTGTTAATGTAAAAGTCGTAGAACGCACTAAAATTTTAGATGATATAGAAAAAGTAAGCTTAAAATTTAGCAAAGGAGATATGTCTCAAGAAGATGTGACTTTTGTTAAGGGCGATCTTATGTTTCCTGATGTTGTAAATTTAAAGGAGCAGAAGTCTTATTTGGCTGAAGAAAAAAAGGTAATCGCAGAAAAAGCAGCACTTGATTTAGTAAAATCACTAGCTAAAATTTATAAAAATGAAGACAAGGCAAATGTTGTAACTCTTGGTAATGATAGCAAAAAGCCAACTCTTATCATGTTTTCAGATCCTGAATGCCCATATTGTAGAGCCGAGCTAGCAAAGATCGAAACGACATTAAAAGACAATAATGTTGAAATCATCCTAACTCCCGTGCATGAACTATCATCTTTGCAAAAAAGTGCTTTGATCTATAAAGATATAAAAAATGCAAAAAGTGATAGCGATAAGGTTAAAATTTTAAGAAAGTATTTTTCTGAAGATTATAACGTAGATGAAAAAAATGTTAGTAAAGAAGAGAGCAACAAGATCGATACTCTACGAAAAAAATATTTCTCGGCTGGCGTTAGATCAGTGCCATTTATCATAAACAAAAGTGATCTAAAATAATCTTTTCTAGGGAGCTCTCCCTAGAATTTATACTTTAATTAGCCTTTCTCTCAAAATTCATAAAAGTTAAAATATTAAATATATTTTCTTATATTTTTAACAATAACTTAACATATTTAATTAAAGCTTTATATTTACTTTGATTATCTTGCAATTATGCTAAATTTACCGAGTTTAAATCTAGGCTATAAAAAGCCCTGAAATAGGCCTTGCAATATTTTAGAAATTCTAAAATATTGCAAATCATGAAGACCAATCAAACCAAATTCTCAAATTTTTAAGTTTGAGAGCTAAGGAGAAAAAATGCAAGGATCAAGAAGAGATTTTCTAAAAAAATCTCTAAAAGTCGGTGCTGCCGGCGGTGTACTCGCAGTCTCAGCCGTAGCAAAAGTGACTAGTGACGACTTAGCTCCTGATGACAATGGTGTCGTCGTTGGCAAGTCAAACAAAAAAGAGGTGCTTTATAAAAAAAGCAAGAACTGGGAAACCTACTATAAAATCGCTTACTAAGGGAGAAAACCATGAGTGATGCACGTATAGGAAGACGTTCATTTTTAAAGCTAGCCGCACTTGGTGCTGGAAGCACAATGGCTTTTGGAGAAAATGAAACGATAAGAAAAGCAAGTGATGAGGAGATAAAAAATCCTTTCCCTGGCTCAAAAAAGGTTAGAACGATTTGTTCTATTTGCTCAGCAGGCTGTGGTATCGAGGCTGAGGTAAAAGATGGTGTTTGGGTTCGTCAAGATATGGCGATGCATCATCCGATATCTCAGGGCTCACACTGCTCAAAAGGTATCGATCAGATCGACCTTACACACAGCAAACAACGTATCAAATATCCTATGAAAAAAGTTGATGGTAAATGGCAAAGAATTTCATGGGATCAAGCTGTAAATGAGATCGGCGATAAGATGCTTCAGATCCGCAAAGAAGATGGTCCTGATAGTGTTGTTTTCTTAGGATCTGCGAAATTTAACAATGAGCAAGCATATTACTTTAGAAAATTTTGTGCATTTTGGGGTACAAACAGTAACGATCACGTAGCAAGAATTTGACATAGCGCAACAGTCGCCGGTGTGGCGAATACTTGGGGTTATGGCGCGATGACAAACCACTTTGGAGATATGGCTGCAAACTCAAAATGTATATTTATCATTGGAGCAAACCCAGCTGTGGCAAACCCAGTTGGTGGCATGAAGCACACTTTACAAGCAAAAGATAGAAACAATGCAAAAGTAATTGTAGCTGATCCAAATTTTACAAAGACAGCTGCACATGCTGATCTTTATTTGAGACAAAGATCAGGAACTGATATTGCACTTGTTTATGGTCTTATTCACATTATTCTCAAAAATGGCTGGGAAGATAAAGAATTTATAGAAAATAGAACTTACGGTATTGATGAGATAAGAAAAGAGGCTGAGCACTGGACACCAGAGGTTACATCTGATGTTACTGGAGTACCAGTTGATAAGCTACTAAAAGCTGCAGAAATCCTAGCTCATACAAAACCGGGTACTGTTGTTTGGGCACTTGGCATTACTCAACACTCAGTTGGTACATCAAATACAAGAATTTTACCTATCCTTCAACTAATTCTAGGAAATATGGGTAAAGCAGGCGGTGGCTGTAATATCATTCGTGGTCACGACAATGTTCAAGGCTCAACTGATATGTGCAACCTTTCAGATAGCTTGCCAATGTATTATGGCTTAACTGATGCAGCATGGAAATATTACTGCAAAGGCTGGGGCGTTGATTATGATGAATTTATTAAACGCTTTGCAGTCTCAACAAAAGAGCCAAAACAAGGTGGCGCTCCTGTTAAAAACACAGTCTTTGAAGAGTATTATTACCACGATCCTAAACATCCAGAAGATAGAAACTGGAGAAACGAAAAAGGCTGGTCACTTTCAAAATGGTGGCAAGGCGTCTTGAAAGAGGAAAATACATTTAGTAGTGGTGCATTAAGAGTTCTTTGGGTTCAAGGAACTGGTCTAACATCTATGGCGCACCTAGCTAAAATTCAAGAAGCAGCTTCAAAACTAGATATGATCGTTGTGGCTGAGCCATTTGTAAATGAAATTTCTATCCTTTCAGATAGAAAAGATGGCGTTTATATCTTGCCAGTAGCGACTGCATTTGAAAATGAAGGTCACTTAAGTGCTACAAACCGCTCAGGACAATGGAGAACAAAAGTTGTTGATCCACTTTATGAGAGCAAGGGCGATCACGAAGTGATGTTCTTGTTTGCTAAGAAATTTGGCTTTTACGATGAATACGTAAAAGGCATGAAAATGGGTATCGTAGATCGTGAAATAAAACAAGTAAAAGATGACTTTGTATGGCCTGATGATGCGACAAATGAGATAGCAAGAATTGGAAATTCTATAGGTTATGGTGGTAGAACAGCCGAGATGTTTAGACGCCATCAAGCAAACTGGGATAAATTTGATCCAGATACGCTAATAGGTATTGGCGGTGAAGTCAAAGGCGAATACTACGGTAAACCATGGCCAGCATGGGATGAAAAACACCCTGGAACACCAATACTATATGATATGAGCAAGCCTTATGTTGAAGGTGGTTCAGGCTTTAGAAATCGCTTTGGTCTAGAGCATAATGGCGTTAGTCAGCTAGCTAGCGAAGAGACAACACTTGTTGGCTCAGCTATAAAAGGTGGCTATCCACAAATCACAAAAGAGAATATAGAAAAAGTCTTAGGTATAACTCTAACTGAAGAAGAGAAAGCTAAGATGGGACCAAGCTGGAGCATGGATTATAGTGGTATTATCTTTGAAAAATGCCGTGAAAAAGGTGTTGTGCCTTATGGTAATGCAAGGGCAAGAGCTATCGTTTGGGAATTCCTCGATCCTATTCCAAAACATAGAGAGCCTGTTCACTCACCACGCTGGGATCTTGTTCAAAAGTATCCGACATTTGAAGATCAAGCTAGAAATTTCCGTGTTTCTACTAAGTTTAAGTCAGAGCAACAAGCAAAAGATTGGTCGAAAGAATTTCCTATCGTATTTAGTACGCAACGCGTCGTAAACCTAAGTGGTGCTGGTATGATCGAAAGAACTAGTAAATATCTATCAGCTATCACGCCAGAGATGTTTGCTAATGTTAATCCAGAGCTAGCTTTAAAATACGGCATAAAAGACCGCGATATGATGTGGATCCATAGTCCACAAGGCACAAAGATCAAAGTAAGATGCTATCACAGCCAGATGGTAACTCCAGATAGAATTTGTATGCCATACAACTTCGCTGGTATTATGCAAGGCGTTGATCTTTCAGCTCGCTATCCAGAGGGTACTAAGCCTTATGTTATCGGTGAGAGCTTTAACACAGTTACTAACTACGGATTTGACCCAGTTACTCAAATTTCAGAGTTTAACGCAGGTCTTTGCCGTATAGAAAAAGCTGAGGAAAATACATTTAAAACATCGTTTTTCCATGAATATGGCGAGAGAGACGCCATGGGTAAAGAGTAAGGAGGAATAAAATGGCAAGAATGAAATTTTTCGTAGATACTGATAGATGTATTAGTTGTTATGGTTGCCAAGTTGCTTGCTCTTCTGCTCATGAACTTCCAGTGGGAATTTACAGAAGAAAGGTCATTACACTTCACGATGGTATCGAAGGTAAAGAGGTCTCAACTACTATTGCATGCCAACACTGTACTGATGCACCTTGTGAGCAAGTTTGCCCGGTTGATTGTTTCTACATTAGAGCCGATGGCATCGTGCTTCATGATAAAAATATATGCATAGGCTGTGGTTACTGCTTATATGCTTGTCCGTTTGGTGCACCACAGTTCCCTAAAGATGGAGCATTTGGTGTAAAGGGCGTTATGGATAAATGTACAATGTGTGCAGGCGGTCCAGAGCCAACAAACTCACACGAGGAGAGAGAGCTTTACGGTCAAAATAGAATGGCCGAAGGAAAAGTGCCTATGTGTGCGGCTGTTTGTGCTACAAATGCACTTTTAGTTGGAGATGCGGCTGAAGTATCAAATGTATATCGCAAACGCGTTATGCTAAGAAATACTGGGCTAAATGCCTAACAAGAAGGAGAGCATTTGCTCTCCTTTAAATTCTAAATTTTAAACTTAAAAACCTTTTCAGTATTTTATAAAGCTACTATTTTTTATTCAAAAGATAAATTTTAAATTTAAATTAGAAAATTTCTAAAACTATTTAAAATTGGCTATTTGAAGACAAATTTCTCTTTATTATCTCAATTTGCTCTATTTTATGATAATCGTTTTTATTTTAATCAAAGTAAAGCCTTGGTAATATTCGCTTCAAAAAAATCTCACAGGTGGTTTATTTAATGAATAAATTCTTAAAATTTATGCTAATTATGTTGTTGCCTATTTGGCTTATAGCAAAAAATGAGGATTACGAGCAGGTAGCAGCTCAGATAAAAGAGTCGCTACAAAAAGTAATAACAGAGTATAGAGCGGGCAATGTTGAACAAGCGGTCAGTGATACTCAAAATGCTTATTTTGGTTTGTTTGAAGATGTCGAAGCTGGCATCAGAATAAATTTAGGTCAGAAAAAAGCTTACTCAATGGAGAAGCAATTTGGCGAGATCAGAAAAGCGATAAAAGCTGGCGAAGCACCAGATGACGTGCAAAAAAGAATAGATCAGATAAATAGCGAGATCGCTGAAGTTCTACCGGTTATTTTAAAAGGACATAGACTAGTTGGTGAGTATTCAGACAGCCCAGCTCAAGCTGCTACAACTGACTATGATACTTCTAAATTTATCCCTGAGTGGAAGGTGGCATTTACAAATTTATCAGCCGATATAGATAAAGCAATAGCAAGCTATGAGAGTGATAAACAAGATGATGCTAAAAGTGCTATCCAAGATGCTAAATTTACAGACTACAGAAATACTCAACTTGAAATCGCTATTCGCCAGCATATAGAAAATGGTAAAAGCATAGATGCTGATATCCAAAGAAAGATGGGCGAAGCGATCAGCGGCATTACAAATGGCATAAGCAAAGATGACTTTAAAACTAAGCTAGATGAGATCAAAAAGCTAGCGTATGACGCTGTCTCAAAACTACCAGCTGATACTGCAAAACTTGCAAAAGTTGATATGAGCGATGTAGAAGCAGCTTCTGAAGAAGATAGTGGTGTAGATTATGCCAAAGTCGTTCAAAACATAAACGATAAAATTCAAGCTGCTATCACACTTTATAAAAATGGTGATGCAAAAAAAGCCATGGGCGATATCCAAGACATCTACTTTGATGAGTTTGAAGGCAGCGGCATGGAGAATAAAGTAGGTGCAATAGATGTAAATTTAAAAACAGCTATTGAAGCTACATTTGGTAATCTTGTAGCCCTTATGAAGTCAGGCGCAGATGAAAAAACTCTTCAAGAAAGTGCAAACAAGATGTCGTCTCAGCTAGCAACTGCACTTGAGAAAACTAGCAGTTCAAGCTCACCTTGGTCTTTATTCGTTTGGGCTTTGACTATTATTTTAAGAGAAGGCTTTGAAGCACTTATCATTGTTGCTGCTGTTGTTGCATATCTTGTAAAAACTGGTAATGCTAAAGCGATGGGCAAAGTTGTTTATAGCTCAGTTGGCGTGGCTGTTATCTTAAGCTTTGTCATGGCGTGGCTAATGAATGTCATTTTTGGCGAGGCAGCAGGTCAAAAAAGAGAGCTTATGGAAGGTATCACGATGCTTGTTGCAGTGGGACTTCTATTTTATGTTGGCTTTTGGCTTCTTTCAAATGCAGGTGCTAAAAAATGGAATGACTACATCAAATCACACGTCTCTGACTCTATCTCAAGTGGCTCAACTACAACGCTTTGGTGGACTGTATTTTTAGCAGTATTTAGAGAGGGTGCTGAAACTGTATTATTTTATCAGGCACTTATTTTTGGAGCTAAAGATTCAGCTGGTTACTCAATGATAGCAGCTGGCTTTGTGATAGGACTTGTCGTTCTTTTAATAGTCTATTTCTTATTTAAAATTTTTGCTGTTAAAATTCCTATTAAACCATTTTTTATATTTACGTCAGCGATCATCTTTTATATGTCGATCGTCTTTGTTGGTAAGGGTGTCGGCGAGCTAGTTGAGGGTAAAATTTTCATCCCAACTATCATAAATGGACTTAGCTTCCCTGACTGGATGAGGGACTGGCTAGGACTTCAGCCATATTATGAGAGTTTAGTGCCTCAAATCATTATGGTACTTGCCCTAGTTATAGGCATCGTTATTATGAAATCAAAACAAAATAAAAATTAATCTTATTTAAAGGAGAGAATATGAATAAAATTCTTAGTTCAGCCCTAGCACTTAGCCTAGCAGCTGGTTTTGCACTTGCTGGAGAGCATCCAATCGGTGAGCCTGTAGAGGCTAATGGCATGGAGATAGCTGCAGTTTATTTGCAACCAATCGACATGGAACCAAAGGGTATTGACCTAGCTCCAAGCCTAGCTGATTTTCACCTAGAAGCTGACATACACGCTATTGCTGGTAATAAAAACGGCTTTGGCGAAGGTGAGTGGATCCCATACCTAAAGATTAACTACGAGCTAAAAAACCTTGATAACGGCAAAGTTAAAAAAGGTACCTTTATGCCAATGGTTGCAAGCGATGGCCCACACTACGGTGCTAACGTAAAAATGGATACAGGTGTTGGTAACTATGAGCTTAAATTCCACATTGATAATCCAGAAAAACAAGGTTTTGGTCGTCACGCTGACAAAGAGAGCGGTGTTGGTAAATGGTTTGAGCCTTTCACAACAACTTATAAATTTCAATGGACAGGTGGTCCTGTTAAATAATCACCAGGGGCGTTCTCGCCCCTTTTAAAAAATTCTCACAGGGTTTAGTTATGTCAATTTATTTCTATCAGGTCTTTTTAGCCCTCCTTGGATTTACGCTTTTTGCTGCCTTAAATAACAAGGATAAAAGTTTAAAAACACTCTTTTTACCGTCACTTTTTGGAGTCGTAGCTGGCGTATTTATTTTTAAAGTCGTTCGTCACGCACTTATAGATGATCAGTTTAAAATTTTCATCGATTTAGTGACGCTAGTTTTTCTACTAGTTAGCATTTTATGGATATTTCTTGAGCTTAAGATAGCAAAAATTGTAACGTTTTTTATTTTAGGCATCGGCTTTGGCTTTGGCTATAGTTCAAGCAGTGTGTTATTTCCACTATTTGGTGGTGAGCTACTAGATACGCTTTCTGTCATTAGCTTCTTTCTAATGATATTTGCAATGATTTTGCTCGTATTTTTATTCTTTTTTATTTCGAATTTAAAATCTAGCATTTCTCCATTAATAGCTAAAATTTTAGCCCTTATCACTTTAGTTTTCTTGCTAATTGATAGAAGTTCTCAGACAGCACTTGAGCTTTTGCGTGCTGGGGCTTTAAAAATAAGTAGTGAGTTAAACTCTCAGATTCTATCTGTTAGTGCAAAAGGTATTTACGTATCAGAATTTGGTACTTATTTTTATATCTTTGTGATCTTACTTTTATGCATCACCGCGCTTTTCTTTATGCCAAAAAGTATTGATAAAAATAAATTTGGTTCTATCAAATACCGCTTTACAAAAGCCATTAGAGAAAATATTTCTGATAATGCAAAATTTGCATTTTGTAGTATTTTGATAGCACTTGGATTTTCGCTCTATTATGATCTTTACGCATCTCGTCCACCTGAAATTTCAGAGCCAGTGCTAGTTGAACCAGTGGGAGATAAATTTATATTTGATGTTGATATGCTAAAAGATAATGAACTTCACAGATTTGCTTATATTACAGATGAGGGCAAGCAGATAAGATTTTTCTTGCTAAACCGCTTTAGTGACCGCGTCTCGCCTGTCATCGTCTTTGACTCGTGCATGATTTGCGGCGATATGGGCTATATAAAAAGAGGAAATGACCTTATTTGTATCTCTTGTAATGTTAGAATTTTCTTGCCATCAGTTGGCAAAGAAGGTGGTTGCAATCCGATACCAATGCCATTTATCTTCGATGGCAAAAATATCATAGTTGATTATAAAACTATTACAGATGGAGCAAATTTCTTTAGTAAGGTTGTCGAAAAAATGGTGCTTGATCCAGTTAGTCGCAAAAAGGTGAGCAACCTTGAGTCAAGATCATATTTATACTATGGACGCACATATTTCTTTGAAAATAACGAAACTCAAGCGAAATTTGAAGCAAATCCAGAAAAATATGTAGAAACAAATGGAACGTTAAAATGAAAAATATGCAACTAAGAATGATAAAAAGCTCGATCACGGGCTCAAAGGTGCAAAAGACGATGGCCTTTATCACCATCTTGCTAGCTGCTCTTTTGATAGCTTGCATGCTAAATATCACGCTAAAAATCGGTGATCAAGTAGCAACTGAGCTTAGAGGTTATGGCTCAAATATCGTTGTTTTGCCACGAGGTGAGAGCCTAAGCATCGAGATCGAGGGTAAAAATTTCACTCCGTTAAAATCACAAAATTTACTTCCAGAGGCTGATATCTATAAGATAAAAGAGATCTTTTGGAGAAACAATATCGTTGCTTTTGCGCCGTTTTTAGAGGCAAAGGTTAAAGATGAAAAAGGAATTGAATTTGCCTTTGAAGGAACCTATTTTGATAAAAAAATCGGTCTAAAAGATGAGCCAGAATTTAGCACAGGCGTTAAGAGCTTGTATGGATTTTGGGGTGTTGAGGGCGCTTGGCCAAAAGATGAAAGCATGGATGAAATTTTAGTAGGAGATGAGCTTGCTAAGGCTAAAAATTTAAAGGTTGGCGACAAGCTTAGCCTTGTGGGCAAAAACGGCACAAAAGAGGTTAGGATAGTTGGAATTTTAAAAGGAGCTAGTGACGAGACACATAAGCTAGTTGGCTCACTAAAGCTTGCTGGAGATCTTTCTGGGCATGCAAACTCATACACAAAGGCTGAAGTCTCAGCCATGACGATCCCAGAAAATGACCTATCGCTAAAAGCAAGAAGAAATTTAGACAATCTTGATAGCGCAGAGTACGATAAATGGTACTGCTCAGCCTATGCTGGCTCGATCGCATTTCAGATAGAAGAAAATTTACCAAACGTTAGCGCAAAGGCAAGCCTTCAAGTAAGCGATGCAGAGAGTAATATCGTAAAGAAAATCCAAAGCCTAATGGGCATCGTTAGTATTATCGCTCTTGTGGTTTCAGCTATTGGTATAACGTCACTAATGACAAGTGAAATTTACCGCCGTAAAAAAGAGATCGGCCTTTTAAAGGCCATAGGCGCAAGTAACTTTGAAATTTACGCCCTTTTTGCTAGCGAGAGCCTTGTGGTAGCCTTTTTTGCGGGCATCACTGGAGCATTTTTGGGTTACGCTCTAAGCTACGTGATGTCTTACATTATCTTCTCTCACGGCATAGGCATAGCTTGGATCGTACTACCAATTAGCGTGGCATTTGCCCTACTTATTTCAGTCGTTGGCTCGCTAATGCCAATGAGAAACGTCATAAATTTACTACCTGCGGAGGTGCTATATGACCGCAAATAGCAAATTCTTTTACAATACAATTTATAAAAGTTTAAAAAATGGCTCATCAAGAGTCATGGTCATCGTGATCTCTATCTTGCTTGGAGCATGCGTGTGTGCTGCGTTTGTTAATGTCTATCTAGACATCGACTCTAAAGTCTCACGTGAGCTAAAAACTTATGGTGCAAATATGATCTTTGCTCCAAAAGATATGGCTACAAGCGATGATATGAGTGAAAAAACTTACAATGAAATGATCGCTAAAGTGCCAAAAGATAAGCTTCTTGGTGAGAGCGGTTATCTCTTTGCTCAGGCAAATATCGGCCCGACAAATGCCATCGTCATGGGGACAAAATTTAGCAATCTAAAAAAGGTTAAGCCGTTTTTAGATGTTAGAGATGGAACTATGATAAATGTTGATTTTGACGATAAAAATGTGCTAATAGGCGTCGATCTAGCTCGTCAGGCTGGCTTTAAAGCAGGCGATGATATAGAAATTCGCGCCATTGGCTCAAATGAGAGCATAAATGTAAAGATAAAAGGTGTAGTCGCAAGCGGCGATAAAGAGGATGCACTTTTGATCACGTCACTATCTTTGGCTCAAAAAATTTCAAATAAAGCTGGCAAAATAAACTATGCTGAAGCTGTTGTGCTTGGTAACTTTGACGAGATAACATCGCTTGCAAAGACTATAAGCAATGATGAAATAGCTGCAAAACCAGTGGCAAAGGTCTCAAAGTCTGAGGGCTATATTTTGGAGAAAATAAAGCTATTAATGGCACTTGTTAGCCTTGTTATTTTGCTCATTACTTCAATGTGCGTAAATACAACGCTTAGTGCTATCTTGCTCTCTCGCTCAAAGGAGATCGCACTTCTTAGAGCCATAGGCGCAAGCAAAAAAGATGTATTAAAGCTATTTGGCTTTGAAACATTTGTGACAGCGCTCATCTCAGCATTAGTTGGTGCATTTTTAGGATATTTACTAGCTCAAATTTTAGGTTATGCAATATTTGATTCTAGTATTGATTTTAGAATTTTAAGCATCCCAGTAGCTGTGATAATATCGCTTTTATTTGCAGCGATCGCAGCATTTTATCCGATCAAACGGGCACTTAATAATAAAATGGCAGATACATTAAGAGGAGAATGATATGCAAAATGCACTAGAATTAAAAAATATTTGTAAAATTTTTGGCGATGTTAAAGCACTTGATGATATAAATTTTGAGGTTAAAAAAGGTGAGTGGGTCAGCGTAATGGGGCCAAGTGGTAGTGGTAAGAGTACGCTTGTAAATATCCTTTCTCTAATGGATACTCCAAGCAGTGGTACTTATATGCTCGGTGGCGATGATGCGAGCAATCTAAATGCTGATGATACACTTAAATTTAGACGCGAGAAGATCGGTCTTATTTTTCAGCAGTTTCACTTAGTGCCATATCTTAGCGCACTTGAAAATGTGATGATCGCTCAGTACTATCACAGCTCAGTTGATGAAGAGGATGCTAAAAAGGCGCTTGAGGCAGTTGGTCTTTCTCACAGGCTAACACACAGACCAAGTCAGCTAAGTGGTGGTGAGCAACAACGCCTTTGTATCGCACGCTCGCTCATTAACGACCCTGAAATTTTAATAGCAGATGAGCCAACTGGTAACCTTGATGAAGCAAATGAAAGAGTTATACTTGATCTATTTTGCAAGCTAAGGAAAGATGGCAAGACGATACTTCTAGTCACTCACAACCCTGATCTTGGCGAGTATGGTGATAAGATCGTCTATCTAAGACACGGTAAGCTAGAGAAAATTCGCACTATTGAAAACCCAAAGGTGCCAAATGAGATATAAAATTTTATTTTTATGTCTAGTCTCAGCCCTAGTTATGGGCTGCGTCAAGCAGTATGAGAAGCATCACATTACGCTAAATGACTCAAGCGGCATTGATACGCAGTTTTTTCCAACAGAAAAGCGCCTAAAGATAGGTGATAAGCCATATATGCTATTTTTCTTTGGCACTGACTGTGGAGTATGCAAGGCCGCTATACCTGATCTAAATACTCTTGAAAAAGAGTATGGTAAAGAGGTTCAATTCATTGGTGTTTTAGGACCTAGTAAAGGCTTTGATAAAGATATTGAGCTTTTAAAAGAGCACAACATCACCTTTAAAACTACGAGCGATAAGGTTTCGGTTGATTACTTTAGTAAGGCAGTTGGTGGTGTCATGGGCGTGCCAGTTATCTATTTTTTTGATAAAGATGGTAAGATGCGATCAAAATTTATCGGTCTTACACCAAAAAGTGTACTTGAAAGTGCTATAAGATCGCTCTTGTAGGAGTGAATATGAAAAATTTCTTTTTATTTGTCTTAGCGGTATTTTTTGTTGGATGTGCTAACAGCACTCCAAATATCTCGGTCAAAACGAGCGAGCCTATATTTTTTACGCTTAATGAAGCAAATAAAAGCGTCTATGTAAATTTTAAAAATAGTGCGACCGGGCAAGATGTAAATGCTGAAATTTTAAGCGAGTTTGCAAAGGCTGGCTTTAGAAACGAGCCAAATATCAAAAATGCCGACTTCATCATCCTTGGCGATGTGCAAAGCTTTTCTAAGATAATAAAAAGAGATCCTAGATTTTCGATGGGCATGGGGTATGGCTTTGGCAGACCAAGCTTTGGCTTTGGCTACTCGATGTTTTTCCCATTTGGCTATTACGATGATGATGACTTTAGCACGAATAGCTACACTTATCACATGCAAGTAAGCGTGCTAGTGCGTCCAAAAAATGGTGGCGAAAAGGCGACAAATATATCGCTTATGCAAGCTGGTAATGTCTATTCGCCAAGCTACATCTGGCCGTTTTTTAAAGAACGTCTAGCAAAACAGATCGTTAGCTTTTTTTATAACGTCTCGCAAAAATAGGAGAAATTAGCAAATTTAAAAGGATTTAAATGCTAGTTGATGGAAGCTATGAAATTTCATCTTGTGATGATATTGAACTTGGTATAAAAAGAAGCTCTCCTCTCTCCTTTTATTCCTGTTATGACAATGCCAAGGATGTAAAAGCCCTTTTGGTGATTATCCCTGGGCTTGGAGAAGACTCTGACCTTGGATATAGAGCTAATCTTATTCGGACTATGGCAGAGACTTATGATGTTGCATGCATTAGTGTGGATTATCACTGCATAGGCAACCGCCCACAGCTTGGGGCGAAATTTGGACTTGATGATATAGATCGCGAAATCTTAACAAGAGAACTATCAAGTATAGGTATAAATTTACCAATTGATCTAAAAAGTATCGACTGCCACGAGAAGGTTGATTTGCTGCTTAAATTTCTTAGCAAAGAGATTACTATTCGAAAAGAGAGAGGTATTTTGCCGGCTGATTTTAGACTAAATGCTAGCATTACGATAGTACCAACAAAAAATGAATATCAAAATTTTGGCGTTATGCAAGCATTAGACGTGCTAAATGCTGTGCTTTATACAAAAAAATATATAAATAATGGTAAGTTTGAACATCTGCCAGTGATAATGGTAGGCAGCTCACATGGTGGATATCTGGCACATATGTGTGCTAAGATCGCTCCATGGCTAGTTGATGCCGTGATAGATAATAGCTCTTATGCCATATTTTTATGGCGTCTTATCGGCTTTGGTAAAGAGATAAATTTTACTAACTATTTTTGTTTTGGTACTGGCATTTTGTATCAAAATTTATATCTTTATTTTTTTGATAAGACCTACTGGACACTTAATGAAAAATCACCATACTATTTTATTGACGCAAGAGAAGAGATAAGAAACATCCTAAATTTAGATCATTTAAATGTTCAAAGTAGCTATAAAAAGCCAATTTACGTGAGCTATCACTGTATTTTCGATAAAGAAATAGCTCCAGCAAAGGATAAAATTGAGCTTTACGAGGCTCTTAAGAAGCTTAAATTTAACGCAACATTACATATGATAAAAGATGAGAGTGAGGTCGATGACAAATTTATAAAGTTTTTAGCGCATGGAATGGGGATGTCTTATAAACTACTTTTACAAAAAGAGCTTCCCAGTATGATGGAGAAAATTTTATCTCAAAAAAAACAAGAATAGCTGCAAGAGTATTGAGTATAAATGCGGCGATATGATCTATAAATTTAGTGAAGTCTTAGATCAAATAAATCTTGAAATTTTAGATATTGCTTAGTATTTAACTAGGCTCATAAAGACCTAGTTTTTATCAGTCATTATCTATCTCAAAGTCGTAAAATTCGCTTTCATACTCAACATTTCCTATTTTGCTGTATTGTATAAGAGCTGCTTTTATATTATCTATCTGCTGATACATTAGGCCAAGAGCTATTCTATTTTCGATAGCACTAGCATCATTTAGTTTTGTTAGCTCTAAAAGCGCGATTGCGTTTGATACTTTTCCAGCTCCTGTCGCAGCCACAGATGCTAAAAACAATGTGCTAGCGTCATTTACTTTAAACTCATCGATTGCTTGATTATAAAGTTTATAGCTCTCATCAAAGTCGTTTGTAAAGATATCGACATAGGCTAGAGTTTGGATTAAATTTATATTCTTTGGAGCATTTTTTAGCTCGGCTCTTAACTTATCACGCTCTCTTGTAAGTAAGCCTGAAATTTGAAGTAGCTTGATGTATTGCTTTTTGATGATATCAGCGCCGTGATAGAAAGCGTTTGAATCAAGCTGCTTGCCATTAAAGTGAATTTGTATCGCTTTTGCATACTCTTTGACATTTTGCTCTTTGTTTTTCGAGATGAAATTTAAGATATTTGCAATAATATCATTTGGCAAAATTTTTAGTAGTTCATCAGCTTTCTTTGCCATTAGCTCGTCATTGTTTGAAATTTTAGCGATGATGATATCAAAGGCTAAATTTAGCATTGTCTGCTCTTTTGGCTCTTCAAGCCATCTTATCATCGCACTTTGGTTACCGCTAACTAGGCTTAGAAGCGAGGCATATAAATTTACAGGCTTTAAACTCTTATCGTTTTCTAAATTTTCGCCGATCTCTTCAATGAGTTTTGGGTTTAAATTTCTATTTATATCTAGACAAATCGCCCCAAAAATACCTGCAAGATGGTTATTTACGTCCTGGTGATAGCTTGCTATGAAGTGCTTTGCTGCAAGGCTAAAATTTCCAAGCTGAGCGTAGCTTAAGGCGAGATTGTATTGCAAGATAGAGTGATTTGGATAAGTGCTGGCTAGCTCTTCAAACTCTTTATTTGCTTCCTTTAAGCGGTAGCTTAGTGCTTTTGCAATAGCTTCGCTAAGTTTGGCATTGACTTTTGAGGCGGCGGCACTTTGACTAAGGTAGTCATTTGCTGCTGAGGTGTCATCTAAAAAGACGCTAACGCCGCCTTTTCTTATCTGCTCGATGCTCTGTTTCGCGTCAAAAACCTTGTAAGGTGCGAAGTAAAAAAGGGTCTCATAGCGCCTTGTTCTATCAAAAAACATATCATCGTTAAAGTGTGCCTGAGCTAGGCTGACATCAAAAAGATCAGGCTTTAGTATCGTTTTTATCTTGTAAATTTTGCTTGGCAAAGAAGCATTGTAGTCGTAAACATCTTTGATAAATGCAGCTGCGTCGCCGTAGTCAGCAGTTTTTAGATCAATTAGCGCTTCAGTCATCTTGATAAGATCGATATTTGGCGTATTCTTAGAAGCTTTTGTTAGATAATCCCTTGCCTTGTCGTATTTGCCAAGTCTTGCATAGAGCTGTGCTAGCGTGAAGTCGGCCTTAAATGCCTTTTGGCTCTCAAGTTTGGCTATTGCTCTCTCATCATCTCCAAGAAGTGATAAAATTTTTGCGCTTAAATACGCATATTCATTTTTATAATCCGCAGTATTTGGATGAGAAAGTGCTTGAAGTGCCTCGTAATAGTTGCCTTTATAGTAGTTTATAAGCGCGTAGTAATAACTATAAAGTGGCGAGTTGTTTTCATACTGCAAAAATGAATCAGCAAGTCCTATATAGTAGTTAAAATTTTTGGTGTTATTTAGCTCAAGCGAGCAAACGGCAGCATTTATGGCGCTAACTGCTGTGTTTTCTCTATCGGTTATAGCTTTGTTAAAAGATACGATCGCCTCATCACATCTTTCTTGTTTCATCTGTGAAACACCGAGGTTGTAGTTTGAGAGAGACTGGTTATAAACAGCTATGTTTTCATAAATTTTTAACGCCTCAAATTTATTGCCACGCTCATAAAGCTGATTGGCTTTATTTATCATTTCATCGATCTTCGAAGCGCCAAAATTTTGCGTTTGGTAGTTGTTTTCTATATTTTTTACGATACTTGCAGTATCTATGTTCTCTTTTTTGTCTTTCTTTAGCAAGATAACTAGCAAAACCACTATCAAGATGATAAGTACTAGAGCAACCACGCCTGCTATTATAAAGAGCTTTTTATTGCTCTTTTTTACAGGGATTGGCTCCGGGATGCTCTCATCTTGTAACACACCCTCACTTGCGATACTCTCAAGCGAGACAATCTCTTCAGGTGCCTCGGCTTTTGCCTCTTCAGGCACTTCTTGCTCTGTTTGCTCGCCAGGTGGTTTTAAAACTACAACCTCTTCTTCAGCCACTACATATACCTCTTAAGAACTTCTGGAATTTCGATAGTGCCATCTGCTTTTTGGTAGTTTTCCATTATTGCTATTAGCGTCCTACCCACAGCTAGACTTGAGCCATTTAGCGTATTTACAAGCATATTTTTCTTGCCATCTTTAAAGCGAATTTTTGCACGCCTTGCTTGAAAATCACGAGTGTTGGAAATAGAGCTAATTTCTCTATATTTACCTTGACCAGGTAGCCAAACCTCAAGGTCTATCGTCTTTGCCGCGCTAAAGCCAAGATCACCGCTACAAAGAAGCATATGGCGGTGAGGAAGCCCAAGACTAGTTAGTAGATCGCTCGCGCACGCTACCATCTCATTTAGCACGTCTTCGCTTTGATCAGGCTTTGTGATACTTACTAGCTCGACCTTTTCAAACTGATGCTGGCGGATCATACCTCTAGTATCACGTCCTGCTGAGCCTGCCTCTTGGCGGAAGCATGCTGAGTAGCAAGTCATCTTTATAGGTAACTGCTCAGCTTCAATGATCGTGTCATTGTATAAATTTGTCACAGGGACTTCGCTGGTTGGGATGAGGTAGAGGTCCTCGTCGCGCACTTTGTAAAGGTCTTCTTCAAATTTAGGCAGCTGACCAGTACCAAAAAGTGTGTTTGAGCTTACTAGATAAGGGACATTTACAAGCTCGAAGCCACGTGAGCTGTTAAAGTCGATCATGTAATTAACAAGCGCTCTACTAAGCCTTGCTCCCATGCCGCGAAGTACAGTAAAGCGAGATCCTGAGAGCTTTGCGCCCCTTTCAAAGTCAAGCCAGCCAAGACTCTCACCTAACTCCCAGTGCTCTTTTGGTGTAAAGCTAAATTTAGTTGGCTCAAGCACCGTTTTTATGCAGACATTATCGTCCTCGTCCTTACCAAATGGCACATCATCATCGGTGATATTTGGCACGTTAAATGAAATTTGCTCAAGCTTTTCTTCATATTGTTTAACGATATCATCAGCATCAGCAAGTGCAGCTTTATTTAAATTTAGCTCATTTTTAAGCTCGCTTACATCTTCGCCAGCTCTTGCCTTTATGCCAAGCTCTTTGCTCTTTGCGTTTTGGATCGCTTGGAAATTTTCAAGTGCTTTACGTTTTTGTTTTAGCTCGTTAAAAGTTTGTAAAAGCTCGTCAAGTAGCCCAGCTTTTACATTTTTTCCCTCAAGTTTTTTTACAAATTCATCGTAATTTGTCTCGAGTAGTTTTAAATTTATCATTCCGTATCCTTAAACCATAAACATAACTTTTGCAAAAAGTACGATAAAAACTGCCGCTATTAGCGCAAATGGGTGGATGTTGCCAAGTGGGCTAGGGCGTTTAAATATAAATTTGCAGCTTAAATTTGTTATAACCGCAGCTACGATTAGCATCGCTAAGAAAAATTTGATCATAAAAATGATTTGTAAATTTGTCTCAAAGTAGCCTCCAGCCTTTGATCCGACCCAGTTACTCATCATCATGCCTCCGGTTAGCACCAAAAGCAAGATACAAAGTGGCATTATCTTAATAGCAACTGATCCGATAGCTTGTTTTGCCTTTTGAGCAAGCTCAGGTGGCATTTTTTTACAAGCTGCTTTAAAAATGATTACATCAAAAAAGAGGTAACCAACAAAGATGATTGCACAGAAAAGATGAACTATCTGTGCATATGGATATAAATTTTGCATATTTTTTCCTTTATTAATAAATTCCGACTGCTTCACGAACTTTTTTTATTGTTGTTTGAGCAACATTACTTGCCTTTTTGGCTCCTATTTCTAAAATTCCAGACACTTCGTCAGGATTATTTTGATAATGCACAAATTTCTCTCTCGCATCTTTAAAATAGTCCCAAATAAGCTCATTTAGATAAGCTTTAAAGTGCCCATGGCCCTCGCCACCACGCTCATATCTAGCTTGAAGTTCTTTTTGCCCACTCTCGTCTAAGAAAAGTTTGGCGATATTATAGACGTTGCAGTTTTGCCACTGCTTTGGCTCTTCAAGCGGTGTGCCGTCTGTCACGATGCTAGAAATTTGCTTTTTAAGCGTTTTAGCATCGGCAAAGATGTCGATTGTATTGCCGTAGCTTTTGCTCATCTTTTCGCCATTTGTACCAGGCACGGTGGCAACATTTTCATCGATCTTTGCCTCAGGCAGTGTAAAAATTTCTCTATGCTCGTTGTTAAATTTTATCGCGATATCACGAGCAATTTCTACGTGCTGGATCTGGTCTTTGCCCACGGGTACGACCTGCGCGTTATAAAGCAAGATATCAGCTGCCATCAAAACTGGATAGCTAAAGAGTCCGTGGTGCGAGCTAAGGCCTTTTGCGACTTTATCTTTATAGCTGTGCGCGCGCTCAAGTAGGCCCATAGGCGTGTGCTGACTTAGCACCCAGTAAAGCTCAAGCACATCTTTAACGTCACTTTGTACCCAAAATATGCTCTTGTTTGGATCGATCCCAAGTGCCAAAAACGCACACGCAGCCTCAAAAGTATTTTGCTTTAGGGCTTTGGCCTCGCTAAGGCTCGTCATCGCGTGGTAGTTTGCTATAAACATAAACATCTCATTTTGCTCTTGCATATCAACCATCTGCTTTATCGAGGCAAAGTAGTTGCCAAGGTGTAGTTTGCCGGAGGGTTGGAGACCGGTTAATACTCTCATCTTATCCTTTCAAATTTTGGCTTTTTCTCGCGAGCGCTTTTAATAGAGATTTGAAATTTTAAACTTTCGGCAGACTATGTGTCTAGCCTCGGCTTAAAATTTCTACACAACTATCAAAATCATCTCACGATACTTCGCTAAAAATACTTTTTAAATTTTAACGTTACATTAGAGTTTTTGTATCTAATCTAATCTTAAAATTTAACTGGCAGACCATGCGTCTAGCCTTTGCTTAAAAACAAATTTTTGCCTTGCCTAAACAAAAAATTCTTTGCCAAAAGTTTTTAAATTTTTAACATCACGTTAGACTTTTTAGTCTAGCTTAATCTTAAAATTTTTATCACACAACTCTCGTCGCTTTAGCGTTGCGAATAAAGTGAGGCAAAAAATTATCTTACGATACTTCGCCAAAATTTCTAACTACAAAACGTTAAATTTAGCTCAAAGACTCAAAATTTCAACACCACGCCAGATAGCCATCTAGCCTGATCTTAAAAATTTATCGTTGCAAGCAGCAATCACGCTACTTTACAACTAAATTTTTAAAAGCATCCTTATTTCTTTTACGATCTGCTTTGGAGTTTTACCCTCGACTTCGACGATGTAATCAGCCTTTTTCTCATAAAGCTCCTCTCGCTCTAGATGCAAAGCCTCAGCTCTTTTTAGATCACTTAAAAGTGGACGTTTGGCAAGCTTTTTCTCGCTATTTTTGCTATTTTTTAGCCTTTGCATGATCGCATCAAAACTAGCTTTTAGGTAGATCACGGTACCAATTTTCTTTAAATTTTTAACCTTCGCAAAGCCCCCACCTGTTGAAATGATCGCATTTTTGACATTTGTGGCTAGAAATTTAGCTAGATCTTTTTCAAGCTGCCTAAAATGCTCCTCTCCGTATTCTTCAAAGATAACTTTTATCTTCATATTTTGCGAGCTTTCCAGCAAGTCGTCGCAGTCAAGATTCATCGTCTTTAAAGCCTTGCTTAACGCCCTTGCGGTCGTGCCCTTACCAACACCCATAAATCCTATCAAAACGATATTATTGTTCTTTGTTTTCATCGCTCACTCCACGTTTTTTAGGAATTAGCACGATAGGCACGCCAGTTAGGTTAAAACTCTCTCTAAGCTTGTTTGTTAAATAGCGTTTGTAGCTAAAGTGCAGGCATTTTGGGCGGTTCATTATGAGCGCTATCATGATCGGCGCTGTCTTAAACTGCACTGCGTAGTAAATTTTTACAACTCTGCCTTTATCTCGTGGCAGAGGGTGTGCCTTGGTCGCTTCGCCGATCACTTCATTTAGCTTTGAAGTTTGGATTTTTTGAGTGTAGTTTTTGTAAATTTCAACTATGAGCGGGTAAATTTTATGCACTCTTTTGCCGCCAAGTGCTGAGACGCTGATAATCGGCGCGTATGAGAGAAATTTAAACCTATCTTTTATCTCTTTGCAAAGCTCGTCAAATTCTTCGCTGCTTTTATCCCATTTGTTTAGCACGATGATGACGCCAAGCTCAAATTTTGAGGCGATGCCAGCGATACGCTCATCAAGCTCGGTTAGTGGTTCAGAGCTATCAAGTACGAGTAGAGCTACGTCTGTCTCTTCTAAAATTTTCTCAGTTCTATTTAGCGCGTATCTCTCGATGCCCTCGATCTTGCCGCGCTTTCTAATACCAGCAGTATCGACAAACTCAAAAACCCTGCCATCATGTTCGTAAATTTCATTGACCGGGTCGATCGTAGTGCCTGCCACATCGCTAACGACGGCGCGACTCTCTTTTACAAGGGCATTTAAAAGTGAGCTTTTACCGACATTTACGCGGCCTATGATGCCAACTCTTATATTTTTGCTCTCATAGTCTATCTCGTCGCTTAGCTCGCCCTCGTCGTTATAGTTTTCTAAAAAATCATCAAAATCTTCACTCGTGTCAGCCTTTATCTGCACCTTATCTTCTATGTGCTTTGCTAACCAGATGCTAAGCTCATCGATGCCTGTGTTGTGGCTTACGGAAATTCCAAAGGCATTTTTCGCACCAAAGCTTACAAATTCCCACTCTCTTTGCTCGTCTTTTTTGCTGTCGATTTTGTTGATGACTAGAGCGATTGGTAAATTTAGCTTGCTAAGCTCGTAAAAAATGGCTCTATCCTCATCATCTGGCATCATTTTGCCATCGACCATGTATAAGATGACGTCTGAATTTCTAGCCTCTGCCAAGGTCTTTGCTTTTACATTTTTAAAAAGCTCGCTACTATCATCAAGGCCACCGCTATCGATCAAAATGCACTCTTTGCCCTCAACTTCGATCTTAGCTTTGTTCGTATCTCTTGTCGTGCCGCTAACATCGCTTGTTATAGCGATACGACGACCAGCTAAGCGGTTAAAAAGTGAGCTTTTGCCGACATTTGGCTTGCCTACTAATATTACTTTTTGCAAATTTTGTCCTTTTTGTGATGGCTGATTATACAAATTTTTGACTTATATAAAGTATAAAAATTTGCTTAAAAGCGCCAAAATAAAAGAAAAAATCAACCAAAATTTAAGCCACTTTTCATTAAAATGGCTACTTTAAATTTAAAGGTCTTGTGATGTTAAAAAGGTTTTATATTTCGCATCTTGGCATTTTTTATATGCTCTTTGCTTGCTTTATGTTTGCCGTTACTGGCGCATTTGCAAAGTATCTTAGCAAAGATATGCCATCTATCGAAGTTGTATTTTTTAGAAATTTAATAGGCCTTTTCATCGTTATTTATGCCATTTATAGATTTCCATTTAAGCAAGCTGGTGGACACTTTTTTTTACTGATGTTTCGCGGTTTTGTGGGTACGGTCGCACTTTTTGCCTTTTTTTATAATGTCGCTCATGTAAATTTGGCCACAGCTTTTACATTTCAAAAGACAAATCCAATCTTTACAGCCATCCTCGCAGCCTTTATTTTCAAAGAGCGTCTAAGCTCACTTGGCTGGTTTGCTGTATTTTTGGGATTTGGGGGAATTTTGCTTGTTATCCAGCCAAATTTAGGCATAAGCAAGACTGATATTATCGGTGTTTGGAGTGGCCTTGGTGCGGCGATCGCATACACGAGCGTTAAGGAGCTAAACAAGAGCTACGGTACAAATGTTATCGTGCTAAGTTTTATGCTTTGGGGCTCGTTTTTGCCACTTATTTGCATGGGTTTGGCAGAATTTTTCACCTACGAACCATTTGATTTTTTGTTTTCAAAATTTAGCATGCCAAGCTGGTATAACGTTATTTTTATCTTGCTAATGGGACTTAGCGGATATTTTTTTCAGTCGTACATGACAAAGGCGTTTGCGGTTGGTAAAAAGGCTGGAGTGATCGCTGCAGTTAGCTATGCAGACGTCATTTTCACGCTTATAATTGGCTATTTTATGGGTGATGTATTGCCAAATCAAACGGCACTTTTAGGTATCTTGCTAGTAATAGTGAGTGGAATTTTAGTTGTGAAAGAAAAATAAAGGAGAAAAAATGATACTAATAGCAGGGCCTTGCGTCATCGAAAGCGAGCAGCTCGTTTTTGACGTGGCAAAGAGGCTGGTTAAATTTAACGAAGATAAGCGGATAGATTTTTATTTCAAATCAAGCTTTGATAAGGCAAATCGCACAAGCATAAGCTCGTTTCGCGGGCCCGGACTTGAAAAAGGGTGCGAAATTTTAGCCAAGGTCAAAAAAGAATTCGGCTTTAAAATTTTAACCGATATCCACGAGAGCTACCAGGCCGCGCCAGTAGGCGAAGTGGCCGACGTGCTGCAAATACCGGCGTTTTTGTGCCGTCAGACCGATCTGCTCGTAGCTGCTGCCAAAACAAAAGCGGTGGTAAATATCAAAAAAGGGCAGTTTTTAGCCGCCTCTGCGATGAAGCATTCGGTCAAAAAAGTGCTAGAAGCAAGGGGCATTAGCGGCGAGGGATACGAGGTTGCTAAACAAAACGGAGTGTGGCTAACAGAGCGAGGAAGCACCTTTGGCTACGGAAATTTAGTCGTAGATATGAGAAATTTGGTGCTGATGAGGGAGTTTGCGCCGGTGATTTTCGACGCGACGCACAGCGTGCAGATGCCGTCGGCTTTGGGTGAGAAAAGCGGCGGTGACGCGAGATTCGTGCCCTATCTAGCGCGAGCTGCGGCGGCTGCGGGCGTGGACGGATTTTTCTACGAGACGCATATTAATCCTTGCGAGGCGCTTTGCGACGGACCGAATATGCTAAATTTAGACGAACTAGACGCAAATATCGCTCAAATTTTTAAGATAAAAGACGCCCTGGGCGATGCAAACTAAGGGCTTTTTGTGGGTGTTAGGCGGCGCGGTCGCCGAGTGCGGCTGGGCGTACGGGCTAAAACACGCCCAAGATGCCGTAGGATTCGCGCTTACTGCCGCGTTAGTATGCGTTAGCTTCGTATCGTTTATAAAGGCTTTAAAATATATCCCCGTTAGCGTCGCGTATACCGTATTTGTGGGGCTTGGAGCGTTTTTTATCGTGGTCGCCGAAAGCGTTAGCGAATACGGCTCAAGCGGCCGGGCGCCCGATCCCTTGCGGCTATTTTTCATAGCGATGCTAGTTGTCGGCGTGCTAGGACTAAAAAGGCTGAAATCTTGATGCACGTTTTAGCTCTTTTGGCAGCGGGATGCTGCGAGGTTTTGGGTGTATTTTTTCTAACCAAATTTCAAAAAAGCGTCGGCGTGAAAAAGGCGGCGAATTTTTTGATTTTGGTCGTAAATTTCGCCATTTCTCTTTGGCTCTTGAGCTACGCGATGCAGGCGATGGCGATGTCGGTGGCGTACGCGATCTGGACAGGCATTGGAGCAGTCGGTGCAGTGCTAGTTGGTCTGGTTTTTAATAACGAAAAGATAAATTTAGAAAAAGCACTCTTTTTATCGCTCATCATCATTAGCGCGGCGATGTTAAAAATCGTATAAGTGCTAAATTTAGAAGCATAAATATCAAGTTAATCTAGCAAGATAAAAACAGATTTTTAAAATATATAAATTCAAAATTTATTTACTTAATATATTCTAAAAAATAATATCAAAACTGATTTTAAGAAGTTTTTATATTGAATATTATTTTTTACAAAATATTGATTTTTAAATTCAAAATAAATTTATATAAATAGCAATACACTTTCAAACTAGTTTTAAATTCAAGGATATTTTATGAGAATTTGTAGAATTTTGTTTGTATCTAGTATGGCATCAAGCTTTGTCTTTGCATCGCAAGATATGCTACTAGAAGGTGTTGTCGTAAGTGCGGCTGGCATATCATCGAAAAAAACAGAGCTTAGTAAAAGCGAGTTAAAAAAGGGCCAAATTTTCTCTGAGCGAGATCTTGTGCGAAACGAAACTGGCGTAACTGTTACAGAAGGTGGTAGAAGTGGTAATAATGGATATGCTATACGAGGTGTAGATAGTGATAGGGTTTCTTTAAAAATAGACGGAATGGAAGCCGTTGAGAGTTTTATGCCCCGCTCTTACAATATTTTAGGGATTTTAAATGGAAACCGAAACAGCACCGAGCTTGAAAACATAAGCAGTGTAGAATTTATAAAAGGCGCAAATTCATTAAACAAAGGTAGCGGTGCGATCGGTGGTAGCGTTAGTATGCAGACAAAAAATGTTGATGACTTTGTAAGGGATGGACGAAATGTTGGTTTTTATAGCAAAAGCGCATATGCATCAAAAAATAGTGAATTTAGACAAGTTGCAGGTGCGGGCGTAAAAGCAGGCGGTATCGAAGCACTGTTTCAGCATACGTATAAGCGTGGCAAGCAGACAAAGAATTTCTACAGTGGAAAGTTAGATGATGTGCCATTTTGTGGAATGGGGACTAGTATGGAGGATTCGTATTTGGCAGATAAATACCCAGAACTTTGCTCTTTTGGTAGAATTTTACCTGATGATGTGAGATTTCGTACACACTCAAATTTGATGAAATTTGGCTATAGGTTTGACTCGCATTTTATAAATACATCCTATGAGGACTTTAGACAAAACTATTTTACAGAAGAGAAGAGTAATAGCACTGCAACACTTAATAGAAAACAGACGAGAGATAGTATTCCTTACAAAAGATATGGAATTTACTATGAGTTTGTACCAGATCATGATGCTTTACTAAGTAATTTAAAGGTAAGCTTTTATAAGCAAAGAGTCCAGCAGAGGTCAAATTTCACAAGATATCATGCAAACTATCCAAACGACATGCAATACAACTCAAGTTTTGATCAAAAAGATAGCTATGAATTTTTTCAAGATAAAAAACAGTTCGATATAAGCGGCATGAGTGGCGACATTAATGCAGGTAAATTTTCTCACATCTTGAGTTTTGGTCTTGGTAGGCATATCTCTACCTTTAAAAATAAAAATTTACAACTTAGACAAAGTTTTAATACAAAATGGAGCGGTAGTGGTTTTATCGTAGATCCAGCAAATCCTTTTAAGCCGGTTAAGGCAACGGATGTAACCTTTGCTCAGCCAGTAAAAAGCACTCTTGAATATGCTTTTCTAGGTGACGATATGAGCTTAAATGAGGCCTTAAGTCTAAACTATGGAGTTAGGCTTGATAGATATGTTTATAAACCTAAGCAAGCAAATATTGCCTCTGGTGCAGGATATAAAATGGTCACAACACCAGAGCTACAAAAAAGTAAATTTAAAGCCGTTACCTACAATGCAGGAGCCCAGTATGATATAAATAACAATTTGAGTGTTAACTATGCGTTTAGTACCGGTTTTCGTGCACCAAGAGTCGAGGAGATGTATTTTGATACGCCTAGGGATAGTACAAGATATGTTAGAAATTTGGAGCTAAAACCAGAAAAAGCTTTTAATCATGAGGTAAGTTTATTGTCGTCAAGTCAGAGTTATGCACTTGCTTTTAGTGCTTTTTATTCTAAATATAGAGATTTTATTGATACTGATTATGATGTTGGTATTGATGAAATAGAAGAACTTGATTTTGATACATGGGAGCTTGTAAAAAAATACAGTAAAAAAAGTCTCGATTTTAAACACGTAAATGTCGGTAGAGCTACCGTCAAAGGCTTGGAGCTAAATTCACGTGTAAATGGGAATGCACTAAATTTAAGTGAAAATTTATATGCAAGCTTAAAGGCGACTTATGCGCGTGGCAAAAAAAATGATGGGACTTCACTTATGGCTATTCAGCCGTTTACTGCAGTGGCTGGACTTGGGTATAGTGATAATAAATTTGATCTCTTATTAACTAGCAAATTTGTAGCAGCTAAAAAAGCAAAAGATGCGGTTTCAAAAATACCGCCAAATTTTTCTCAGATAATCGTCGATAGAGATACAGGCAAAGTGACTGGTACAACTCAGCCAGAAGCACATAAATTCCTAAGTAAAAGCTATTTTGTCTTTGACTTAACTATGGGCTATAAGATCAGTAAAAATTTCAGCATCAATGCAGGCGTGTTTAATATTTTTAACAAAGAGTATTCTACTTGGGAAAATTTAAGACAGCTTAGATATAACGGTAACCAAAGCTATGTCAAATTTGATGGTACCGGACTTGAGCGGTATACTGCTCCTGGTAGAAATTTTAGCGTTTCTTTTGAGATTAGATATTAGCTTTAGTTTAAATAAGATTTTGATAAACTACGCAAAAATCTAAGGAGAAATTAATGAAAATAATCGAAGGAAATTTGGCTCTAAAAGGCGGCGAGAAGGTCGCCATAGTGGGCGCGAGATTTAACCACATCATCACCGATAGGCTGGTCGAGGGCGCTAGGGATGCGTTTTTGCGTCACGGCGGGGATGAGGCGAATTTGAGCCTCATTTTGGTGCCGGGCGCGTTTGAGATACCGATGGCGCTTGAAAAGGCGCTAGGTAGCGGTAAATTTGACGCCGTTTGCTGCGTGGGAGCGGTGATCCGCGGCTCTACGCCTCACTTTGACTACGTTAGCGCCGAGACTACCAAGGGCATCGCAAATGTCACGCTAAAATACGGCAAACCGGTGACCTTTGGCGTGCTAACGGTAGATAGCATCGAGCAAGCCATCGAGCGAGCTGGCTCAAAGGCCGGAAATAAGGGCTTTGAAGCGATGACGGGCGTGATCGAGATGCTAAGCTTATATAAAAATTTGGAGGCGTAAAATGGCGACTCGTCATCAGGTCAGACAAGCCGTCGTTTCGCTACTCTACTCAAATGAGATAAATCCGGTAACTGCTGCATTTGAAGAGGAATTTCTAGAAGAGAAAAAGATAAGAAACGAGCGCAAACATGAGGCGCAGCAGACTTTTAAAGAGGTGCTCGTAAATAAAGAAAAACTAGACGAAATTTTAAAACCATATCTAAAAGACGGCGATTTTAGCAAAGTTGGTGCAACCGAACTAGCCATCCTTAGACTTGGACTCTATGAGATGAAATTTAGCCAAACTGATAAGGCTGTCATCATAAACGAAGCGATCGAGCTTGCAAAAGAACTTGGAAGTGATCAGGCACCAAAATTTATAAACGGTGTACTTGATAAGCTAAAGGCTGATCTGTGAGGCTCTGTGTCGCACTTGATATGGCTAGTCGCGAAGAGAATTTAGCCCTTGCTCGCGAGCTAAAAGGGCTTGATCTTTGGCTAAAAGTTGGGCTTAGAAGCTATCTTAGGGATGGGGCAAAATTTATAGAAGAGCTAAAAGGACTTGGGAATTTTAAAATTTTTCTCGATCTAAAGCTCTATGATATCCCAAATACTATGGCAGATGCGGCCGAAGTCGTCTCAAAAATCGGCGTAGATATGATAAATGTGCATGCTAGCGCCGGTGAGCGCGCGATGAAGACAGTTATGGATAGGCTAGCTGGTCTTGGGAACCGTCCTTTAGTGCTCGCAGTATCGGCACTTACTAGCTTTAGTGAGAGCGAGTTTGACGCTGTTTATAACGATACGATCGCAAGAGCTGTTAGAAAATTTAGCCAGATGAGTTTTGAAGCAGGACTTGATGGAATGGTCTGTTCCGTTTTTGAAAGCAAGCTCATCAAAGATGTTACAAATGAGAAATTTATCACTCTTTGCCCTGGTGTTAGGCCTTTTGGCGAGAGCGCTGGAGATCAAAAAAGAGTAGCAAACTTAGTGAGCGCAAAGCAAGAGGGTAGTGACTTTATAGTTGTTGGTAGGCCAATTTATGAGAGTGCAAATCCAAGAGAAATTTGCGAAAGAATTTTGGAGCAAATTTAAAATTTGAACTTGTGTGAATTGGTTTTTAACTAAGCTTTTTTGCAAAATGTTGCGTGAAGATGACATCAAAGCGAAGTGAGGAGCTAAATTTGAGTGATTTTAAGAAAATCCTCTTGTTGGCTGAGCGGCTAAAGCGTATCTACTAGCACTTGGTTAAGGATATTGCTTTACTAAATGGCGCAAATTCTAATGAAGCGTGAATGCATAAAGGTGCTTGGTCGCAGTAACGATAGGCGTTTTTATATGTTTACCGTATGATTTGCTACTATGTAAATACGCCGCACCCAGACAAAGCCAAGCTAAAATGGTGGCTTTGGAAGGACTAAATTTATAAATTTTTGTTTTAGATTTTCTATCTGAGGTCTGCGATTGTGAAATGTAAATTTAAGCAAGATATCAGCGGCGTTCAATTATAATGCGATTTCTTTTTATGGACAGATGGGTGAGTGGCTGAAACCACACCCCTGCTAAGGGTGCAGCTCTTAATCGGGGCTCGAGGGTTCAAATCCCTCTCTGTCCGCCACTGCTTATAGATAATCATAAATTTTATTATTGTTTAACATTATTTTTTGAATATCTTTATATAAAATTTTCTGCGTTAGAAAATTGCTTAATTGTATAAGTAAAATTTCATGACAATCGTATATTTTTTGAAAAATTATGATTTTTTTGGTTATATTGTTGTTTCAAACTAATTAAAAATATCTTAAATTAAGTTTTTATTATAAAAAATATTATATTTTGC